>NZ_JAUBPS010000153.1:0-2252 GCF_036700865.1 Microcoleus sp. S13C4 | reverse complement strand
GCTTAAGCTTCGGTGCGCCTACCTTAACGGATCAATATCCGTTTGATGCTCAAAAGCGCAAAACCGGGATGCTCCCCATCCGGCGATTATGCTGGTCACGGCTTATATTGTCGAGCGGGGCTTGATTCTAGAACCCTACGAACTCGAGTCGAAAACGAATGAAATCACTGCTTTGCCTGCCTTCATCAAAGAGATGGCATTACAAGAAGTGGTGTTCGCTTTTGATGCCATCAGCACCCAAAAAAACAGCGACTGCAATCATTGACAGCCATAACGACTATATCGGTGCACTCAAAGGCAATCAGTCAGGCTTACTTGCAGCTGTAGTAGCCAATTTTCAACCACAAGCAACGACCCAACAAATCAATAAAGGGCATGGTCGCATTGAAAAACGCACCGTCAGCATTAGTCATATCCTTGATGGAATTCCCGATTTCCCTGGACTACAAACCTTGATTCGAGTTCAGTCCGAACGCCTTGTGCATCGGGCGACCATCTTTGAAGTCTCCACCGAAACTCGCTATTACGTTGCCTCATTTATCGATACGGTTCAAGCTTTTGCAGCACGAATTCGAGGGTACTGGGGCGTTGAGAACAAAGTCCATTATGTTCGAGACGTAACTCAAGGCGAGGATGCTTCTGGTATTCGCACCCCACCACTGGTGCAAATTTGGGCAATCGCCCGCAATTTTGCCCTCAATTTGTACCGAGATAACGGTTTTAATAACATGGCTCAAGCGCAACGAAGTGCTGGCTTTAATCTTAACACACTCAAAATCTTGTTCAGAATGAAATAGCCCTGGGTGCGATCGATGGCGAAAGGGTTTACTTCGACTTTAACTTCCCAACAAAAAACAATAGGTGTATCGAATCCGACCGACTTATTGAACGTTAGTTTTTTAAACCATTTTGAGACATGGATCGATCCAAGAATAGAAAGAAGTAAAGAGCATTTACTAATAGATATTGTAGCCATTGCGATTCTAGCTGTCATCAGCGGTGCGGATGGATGGGGAACAATAGAACTCTATGGAAAAGCTAAATATGAATGGCTAAGAGGTTTCCTGAAACTGCCGAATGGAATTCCTTCTCATGATACATTTAGTCGAGTATTTGCTCGACTTGAACCGAAGCAGTTTCAAGAGTGTTTTTTGAGTTGGGTAAATTCAATTACCAAAAAATTGGAGCTAGAAGTCATAGCCATTGATGGCAAAACAATGAAACAATCTTATGACCGGAATCAAAGCCAAAAACCGTTACATATAGTCAGTGCATTGTCGGCGTCCCATCAATTAGTTTTAGGGCAAAAAAAAGTCAATAATAAATCCAACGAAGTGACAGCGATTCCGGCTTTATTACCCACATTCCGCACCCCCAACTGGCACATAGGCAGATTGAGGGGGTAAAAGTAAATCATCCGAGACCATCATGAGTAGAAATACTCAATTATCTCGGTCACTCAGCATTGCCCAGTAGTCCATTCGGGAAAATTGACGTGAGGGCGTGAGTTAAATCTGATATCAGTTAAAATTGCGAGCGGTAAAAAACCAAGTTTATTAGGTATCCGTAACGCGCTCACCTGACGAAAAAGCGTTAATTGCGCTCGCCAATAGTAACAAATCATCACCAAAAATAGTGTAAACTGGCGATCGCGATGAACAATCAAATCAGGATTCAGCAGCCCATGCAGAAAGCATCTGAGATGAAAGTAGAAAACCTAGATCATCTGGGCTTGATAGCCGGTCTAATTGATGAAATAGGAATTGTCCAAAAAATCAATGAATTAGTAGGCGAACAACTGGGCGATATAGTCAGTCCCGGCCTGGTAGTTACAGCCATGATTATTAATGGATTAGGGATGGTTTCCGCCCCATTATATTTATTTTCTAAATTTTTTGAAGGGAAAGCAATAGAACATTTACTGGGAGCAGGGATTCAAGCATCACATTTGAATGATGACCGTTTAGGCAGAGTATTAGATAAATTATATTTGGCAGGAATTACGGAAATATTCACAACTATTGCCCTGTCAGCCGCTCAAAAATTTGAGATAAATACCGACACATCTCACCTCGACTCAAGTTCATTTCATCTACATGGCAAATATGAGCACGAATTGCCATCAGTATCTTTTTTTAGAACAGAAACCGATAGAAATCAATTAGATAATTTATCAATAGACCTCTTGCGAAAGTCTCAGGCGATCTCTAATTTAGTCTTTAAAGAAAGTTCATAATTATAAATGCCAGCGA
>NZ_JAUBPS010000152.1:0-2265 GCF_036700865.1 Microcoleus sp. S13C4 | reverse complement strand
TAATAATTAAGTGGGGTCGTAAAATCAAAAATAAGGGCAATGCGTGTATCACAGTTTAAATGTGCAACAGCTTAGTATAGGTCTGATAGAATCCGTGAGAATAGTGAAAGGAAAAACAACTATTGAAACTCGTTATTATATTAGTAGTTTACCAAATAATGCTCAAAAATTTGGTGAATCAGTCCGCAGCCATTGGGGAATTGAAAATTCTTTACATTGGGTATTAGATGTGGGTTTTCGTGAAGATGATTGTCGAATTAGAAAAGATAATGCTCCGCAAAACTTTGCTATGATTAGACACATCTCGCTTAATCTTTTGAATCAAGAAAAAACCTCAAAAACCGGAGCCAGAAATAAGCGACTTCGAGCCGGGTGGGATGATGACTATTGGACTAAGATTCTCGCTGTTGCAGTTACCTAAATTCTCACAAATAACTCATTAATAACTATTATACAACTTGTAAACAGTGGTTGTAATATTTTTATTGTCTCAAAATTAGCATTAAGTAAAAACCACCATTAATCAGTTCCTATTTTATCTAAAAAGTCATTACAAAGCCTGTCGGTAGCTTCTAAGAATGGTGAATTTATCTCAAAATATACTCACCACTGATGAACAGTGTTCAATAAGATGCGTTCCCCCTGGGTAGAAAGGTTGATGACTAGAAAAGTAATAGCAATAGCTGTCCGTGAAGTATTCTCAAGTTTTGCCATGATCCGAGCCAGACCAAATGTACGTTTGCCTTGCCCAAACTTGCTTTCAATTGCATTTCTAATTCTCTCATCATATGCGGCTTGCTTCTTTTTTTCTTTACTTACATTTGCTGGGGGTCTCCCTAGGGGCGACCCACTGATTCTAATTCCTTTTTCTTTACACCACGCTCGGTTTTCTCTTGTACGATAAATGCGATCGGCATGAACTGATTCTGGATAGTATCCTGTGAAGCTATGATAAGCTTCTACTTGTGCTTTTAAGTCCCCTGATTCGTTAAAGTTATCCCAGCTCATCCGGTCTAAAAATACATATCCTTCAAAACAACTGGCTGATAGTTTGGCTCCAAACTCTACGCTTTTCCCTGCTTTTTCTCTGACTATGGGACGGATATGGGGTTGGCTTAAACTTACTATTCTATCCTCAATGCTCTGTTTATTGTTATCAAATAACCATTGCTGTTGGCGATAGACCTCTGTGAGGACTAGCAAGGTTTTATATTGCTTTGTGTTCAGGCGTTCGAGGGTCGCACCTAACTCGATTAGCTGTTCAATATGAGTGAGGTTTCTTTTGATATATTGAAGTTGTTTTTTAATTGCCTGTCTTTTTTTGTTGCGGGATGGTCTTCTTTGTTTTGCTATTAATAAGTAATTTTTTCGGGCGAGATTACGGTAGGTTCTTGGTTTTTTACTGGTTTGCTCCTTAATCTGTTTATACAGGATGTCTATAATTTTTTCGGTATGAACTCTGGCTTTGTTTAATAGTCCTAAGTCGGTCGGATAGGTAATGTCGGCTGGGGCACAGGTAGCATCTATGATTAATTTTCCGCGATTGGGTGACTCATGTTTGGCGTCCGAATCCTTTTTTTTTTTCGTGTTTAACTGGGGTGATGGAGCGCATTTTTTCGACCATTCGTTCATTCACTTTATTAATTAAGTTCGGACTAATTCTTTGGCGAAAGTGAACCAATAGTGATGGGTCAAATGGCAGCTCGTTACTGTAGCTTGAGTGACCGATAAAGTATTGCAGATACGGGTTTTCACGGATTTGTTCTACTGTTTCCCGATCGCTAATTCCTAATTTTTCCTTAATAATTAATGCCCCCAACGCCATCCTCCATGATTTGGCTGGTGCACCCATTTCTGTGGGGAAGTTTTGAGCATATTCTGATTCAAATTCAGACCACGGTATTACTTGGGCCATCTTTACCCAACGGTTCTCTGGTGACAATTTAGAGCCGTTGGCTAGTTCAAAGTCCCAGGGTGGGATGGGAACAAGCTCAACCTTTTTGTACATGATCTCAGGTGGTGATGCACGGGTTTTGACCTATTTTACCTGTTTATCTTGCACTTTATTCTCGCTCACGCCATCGAAACCCAGGCCACGCAATATGCGAGCGATTATTCAGCAAGCCCTACCTAGGAATTAAACGAGCTTCACAACTGCCTAGAGAATTCTTACAAGAACTCGATAGCGTTATACCAATTTTCAAAAATCATGCAACAGTAGCTAGGGCTGACAAAATGTAATCCCATCCAGTTATAGATGCTATT
>NZ_JAUBPS010000091.1:12942-22121 GCF_036700865.1 Microcoleus sp. S13C4 | reverse complement strand
TGGGGAGCCCTTGTTCTTTGAGCCACCACCGAAAATTCCCTTGACAACGGGCTTTGAGCCTTAACTTGTCACCAATGGTTGGGGTCAAAATATCAATCATTAAGAATAATTGCCAAAAGATAATGGCTTAAGATGGACTGAAATTAATAATTGTAATTTTTTTAAAATGTTGTTAGAGAAGTTAATTATGTTAGAAAAACAACTTAACTAAGGGGTCTAAATAATTTAAAATTATAGTGAAAAGAGCAGCCCGTACAGCAGTTAACTTCACAAAAGCTTTACAATAGGATGAAATCTAAGTATTTCAATGGCAAAAAATGGGTATAAACATGGAACGATATTTGCACGTACTGAAATTGTTCTGGGGTGCGGCGATCGCAGCGGAACTAGAATACCGAATCAACTTTGTCCTCGCGGCCCTCAGCAGCCTCGGAAATCTTGCGGGCAGCTTGTTTGGGCTATTTTTGTTCTATCGTACTGGCTACACCTTTTCAGGCTATTCATGGGAAGAGGCTTTAGTTGTACTCGGTATTTTCACGATTTTGCAGGGGTTTTCGTCAACGTTTCTAGCACCGAATCTCAGCCGTATTGTCGATCGAGTGCAGCAAGGTACTCTCGATTTCGTACTCCTCAAACCCATCAGTTCCCAATTCTGGCTATCTGCAAACACAGTTTCGCCTTGGGGAATCCCCGATTTAATCTTCGGCACCGTATTGCTGCTGTATGCTGCCAACAAATTGGGAGTAGCAATCGGCAACTATTTTTTAACAGCAATACCGCTGTTATTCGGAACTATTACTCTTTACAGTATATGGTTTATGTTAGGGGCCACCAGCATTTGGTTTGTCAAAATTTACAATGTTACCGAAGTCCTCAAAGGATTGTTAGAAGCGGGTAGATTTCCAATGGCAGCTTATCCTGCAGCTTACCGATTTTTCTTCACCTTCGTAGTTCCCGTTGCCTTCTTGACGACTGTGCCGGCAGAAGCCATGCTGGGGAGAGGTGAAATCGTTTGGATCGCAGGGGCGGGAATATTGGCGATCGGACTTTTGTTAGCTTCCCGCTACTTCTGGCAATTTGCACTCCGCTTTTACACCAGCGCTTCCAGCTAGTTAAGTAGCTAGGTACACATAAACATCGCGTAGGGAGAGGGCGCGTGCGTGAAACGATTAACTCGCTTATACAAAAGTTCCTTGCCTTACCAGCTATTACAAATCTCTACAAAATATTTTTTTCCTATTTACTTATATACTTTAAAAAAATGTAAAATTTAAACATATCCTTATCTCGTTCAAATCTCAACAGTAAATAAACCACGCAAACGAAGGCAAACCAATGAAAAGAAAAAAACTGGGTAATAGTAATTTTACTATCAGCGCGATCGGTCTGGGATGTATGCCCATGTCCTTAAGCGGCCGGCCGCCAGAATCGCAATCTATTGCGGTAATTCACCGCGCCCTCGATTTGGGTGTCACCCTAATTGACACCGCAGATTCGTACTGCCAAGATCAATCCGACAAACACCACAACGAGCACCTGATTGCCAAAGCTTTGCAACAGTACAGCGGAGATGTTAGGGCCGTTACTGTCGCCACTAAAGGCGGCTTAATGCGGCCTCAAGGCGCGTGGACGCGCAACGGCAACCCCCACCATTTACGCAAGACAATTCGGGAAAGTTTTGAAGCATTGGGCGGCAAGGAACCGATCGACCTTTGGCAATATCACTCGCCCGATCCCGCTTATACCATTGAAGCAGCCCTAGCACCTGCAAAAGAAGCCGTAGAAGCAGGAATGATTCGATTTATTGGAGTGTCCAACTTTTCTGTAGAGCAGATCAAACGTGCCCGCGATACAGTAGAAGTTGTCTCCGTGCAGAATCAGTACAATCCGTGGCACAGACAGCCGGAATCAGACGGGGTTCTGGAATATTGCGAAAGCGAAAAACTGACTTTTTTTCCTTGGAGCCCTTTAGGAGGAAGCCGCCGCGCCACAAGCTTGCAAGATATGCTCGCGATCGCAAAAATAGCCGAAGAAAAAAACGTTTCAGTTTACTGTATAGTATTAGCTTGGTTGATGGCTCAATCGCCCTGCATCGTTCCGATTCCCGGTGCGACCAAAGTATCGAGTATTGAGGACTCGGTGCAGGCGCTCGAAGTTAAATTGACTGACGAGGAATTGCAACAAATTGCAGTAAGTTAAGTAAATAAGGGCAAAAAAAAATAGAACAGGCTTTCCGGCCTGTTCCACAAAGAGAACTTTATTGTGGGGTGGGTTGGAAAACCCGCCCCTTAAAGTGGGGGTTAAGGAGTAAAATTGATATTTTTTGAGGGGTTGAATTTAATGGAAGCTAATCAAGTGAATGCCGATCAAGACGTAGCAATTGAACATCAAAACGTACCTGTCGCCCATGAAGGATTGCACAACTTTTTATACAGTTCCGACTCCGAACACAGCGCCGCCGCAGCTATTTCTCACTTAGAAAATGACGGCACGCAAGTAATGTCGATCGATACATGGCGCGATTTGGCAAGTAACGCGAAAGTCGCCGGCGTTTACGCTGTAATGGACACTTCCCGGAACACTCAGTATATAGGTTATTCACGAAATATCCTGCTTTCCATCAACGGTCACATCGCCCAAAATGGTGTCGAAAATTGTGCTTTCCTGCGGGTGCAAACTTTCAAATTCCCGAAGCGGGAAGAAATGGAAAGTTTGCGGGATGCTTGGATAGCAGAAATTGGCAGCATCCCGCCTGGAAACGGTGCTGACAGCGAAATGTGGGCGGCTACGGTAGGCCAAGCAGCGCGCTCTGCAATGTCTGCTGAGGAACAAAAAGCTTATGAGGAAAAGAAACTGAAATTGCGGAAAGCAATGGCAGATTCTACTCTTACCAAAGAGTTAGAAACCGCAGTCCCAAGTGACGGCGAACGCGCTAAGGATTTGGAAGCTGCTGTTAACAATGATGACTGGAGTGCCGTGATTCAATCGCAAACCCAGGAAACAAAGTCCGGCGAATAAAATGCGCTGCTACATAAACTTTCGTCCACTATAAATGGGGGCGGGTTTATGTAGATTTTTGGTTTAAATTAAAGAGGATTGGTGAACCAAGCCATACTAATTAATGACTAATTTTGCGTTCAGTCACTAAAGTCAAACTTACCCATTCACCCTGCTCATTGTAACTGCGAATCATCCGAAACCGCAAGTCAGGTTCTACCAACCAACCAGCCTCGAAAAATATAGGTTTTCTGGATTCAATTTTGACAGGTAAAGTGCAAGAACCGCCGTCAGGAAGGAGCACAACTTGCACGGGCGAAGCACCTTCGTTAAAGTGCAGAACTGAACCGTCAATGCTGGCGCTAGAACTGATAACAGTAGCATTACTGCCAAAAGTAATTTTGTGTACTAGGCGATCGGCGCCATCCAAATGCAATTGTAAATTGGTAGAATAGGTATCAGGAGAACGCGAATCAGGATACATTGTCACTGCCTCGCCCTGCCACTCTCCCAGCAACTCGTCAACAGTTAAAGGCGGACGTTCGGGGACATTTTTATCAAGCTGCTTTTCCCGAATTAAGATAAGTTTTGATAAATTGCCGTCGGTATTGTATGTCAGAGGGAAGCGCAACCGACGATAATTGTAGATAAAACCAAACTCGGCACCGCACTCAGAATAAGGCGCTAATTGAATAGTACCTTGACAAAAAGCTCCATTCTCAAAAAATAGGATATCTCGTCCCAAACTTTGATATTCTCGAACAAGTTCGCTGACTTCCGGTTCGCCGACACCGCTAGGATTTGGGGAAAACCGACGCAGTTTCAATCGCACTGTTTTGTTGTCATTGAAACCTTCGAGAGAAATAATGCTAGGAGTATCTTGAAGTACCTCTCCTCGCGGCGATAACTGGGTAAAAGAACCGTGCCATTCTCCCAAGTTTTGCAAAAAGTTTTCCCACTGCGCTACCATATTCTTACCTGTGGATATATGTCTAAAAATAGAATTATAACTCTGCTGACGGATTTTGGATTAAGCGATGTTTATGTGGGAGTGATGAAGGGTGCGATCGCCCAAATTAACCCCCAACTCAAAGTCATTGACATTACGCACCAAATACCATCTCAAAATATTGCGGCGGCGAGGTTTTGTTTGATGACTGCTTTTGCTTATTTTCCGCCGGGAACCGTACACGTTGCTGTTGTCGATCCGGGGGTGGGAAGCAAGAGACGCGGGGTTGCGATTAAATGTGCTAATTGCTTCCTGGTGGGGCCGGATAACGGGTTGTTTAGCGGGGTGTTGAGTCGCGAAAGTGCGATCGCATCTGTGGAACTGAGCAACCCCAAATACTGGCGCACACCTCAACCCAGCAGCACTTTTCACGGTCGCGATATTTTCGCTGCAGCGGGCGCTCACTTGGCGAACGGGGTGGCATTGGAAGACTTGGGAGACGCGATCGACCCTGCAAGTTTAGTAGAGTTAGAGATACCAAATTGTGCCGTTACAGCCACAGGTGCAGCAGGCTGCATTCAATATGTCGATCGCTTTGGCAACCTAATTACTAATATCCCGAATAATTGCATTATAGGTAACAATTGGTCATTGACAATTAGCAATAGTTCTGATGCAATTCGCATCCCCAGCGGTAAAACCTACAGCGACAGCGAACCGGGGGATTTAATTGCCATAACTGGTTCTGACGGTTGGGTAGAAATTGCCGTTAATGGTGGCAGCGCTCACTCAGTATTAAAATTGGAATGCGGAGCTATCGTGCAATTGCTTTTTGAAACTAACAATTAAATAGGAGTTACGAATCGGTGCTGCGAAACCTGGTTTTTTACGAAAATATTTTGTTATAATCAGCAGACTCCCTAAAAAACCAGGTTTCTTTGGCGGAGTGCGTAAGTCATAGTCGGGAAATTTTTAGATTAGTCATTTTTGGACTGGCTAATTTTTAAATGCAAGTATTAAAAACCCGGTTTATTGAAGAAACCGGGTTTCTCCTCTTTATCCCGCTACCACGAAATTAACCAACTTTCCAGGCACTACAATTACCTTTTTAATCTCCTTACCTTCAAGGTGACGCTTAGCCAATTCAGACTCGCGAGCAAACTTTTCTAAAGCAGCTTTGTCAGCACCTGAAGGCACTTGAATTGTGCCGCGAGTCTTGCCCATAACTTGAATTACCAGCGTAATTTCATCGGTAACTAATGCAGATGGATCAACAGTCGGCCAAGTTTGCGTATGCACCGATTCACTGTTACCAGTATTGTGCCATAATTCATCAGCAATATGTGGTGCAAAAGGCGCTAACAATCGAATCAAAGTGTTAATTCCTTCTGCATAAACTGGCGAATCTTTAAATTTAGCATCATTCAAAGCATTGCTGAGTTTCATCATTTCAGAAACCGCAGTATTGAACTGATAATCACCCTCCAAATCGTCGCTAACTTCCTTAATTGCAGTGTGAATTGCCCGCCGCAAATCCTTCTCAGGTTTACTTAATTCAGCATTCTCTCCTGCTTGAGCGGGGGTGGCAGGGACTCGTCCAGCAAACTCTGTCACCACGCGCCAAACGCGATTTAAAAAACGAAATTGCCCTTCCACATCAGCGTCGTCCCACTCCAAATCCTTCTCGGGCGGTGCTTTGAATAAAATAAACATCCGCGCCGTATCTACCCCATATTTGCCCATAACTTCCAAGGGGTCAACGCCATTGTATTTTGATTTGGACATCTTCTCGTAGAAGACTTCCAAAGCTTCGCCAGTTTGAGGATCTTTGGGATTTGCGGGGTCTATATCTGCTGGGGGAACGTATTTGCCAGTAACGGGGTTTTTGTATGCCATTGCTTGCACCATGCCTTGAGTTAACAGGCGTTTAAATGGTTCGTCACAATTGATCAAACCCCGATCGCGCAAAACCTTGGTAAAGAACCGCGAATACAGTAAGTGCAAGATTGCGTGTTCGATGCCGCCCACATATTGGTCTACGGCCATCCAATCATTTGTCTTCGCCGTATCGAAGATTTGCTCTTGATTTTGAGCATCGGGATAGCGCAAGAAATACCACGAAGAATCGATAAAAGTATCCATCGTGTCTGTTTCCCGTTTCGCCGGAGTGCCGCAACTCGGACAAGGAACGTTTACCCATTCTTCCATCTTTGCCAAGGGCGAACCTTTGCCCGTAAATTCTACATTTTCCGGCAACAAGACGGGCAAATCCGATGCGGGTACGGGGACTGTTCCGCAGGTGGGACAGTGAATTACGGGAATCGGAGCGCCCCAATAACGCTGTCTAGAAATTAACCAATCTCTCAAGCGATATTGCACTCGCGCTTTGCCATAACCTGCATTTTCGGCATGGTGAATAATCGCTGCTTTGCCTTTAATTGAATCCATGCCGTTGAAGCTTTCGGAATTAATCATAATTCCGGGTTCGGTGTAAGCTTCCGTCAGCGGCACTTCATCATCATCCACAATTACTACTTTAATTGGCAGTTGATATTGATTGGCAAATTTGAAATCTCGTGTGTCGTGGGCTGGTACTCCCATGACTGCGCCGGTGCCGTATTCGTACAGCACATAATCGGCGATCCAAATGGGAATTTCTTCGCCGCTGAAAGGATTGATTGCTTTGCCGCCTGTCGGGATGCCGCGCTTTGGTTTGTCTTCGGCTGTGCGATCGATCTCGCTTTGGGCGGCGACTTCTTTGATGAAGGTTTCTACGGCGGCTTTTCTGTCTGCGGTTGTCACGCGCTGAGTTAGTGGATGTTCCGGCGCTAAAACAAGGTAACTGACGCCGTAAACTGTATCGGGACGTGTGGTGAAAACGGCGATTTTTTCATCCATTCCGACAATCGGAAATTCTAAGTAAGCGCCGACTGATTTGCCGATCCAGTTGGCTTGCATTAATTTGACTCTTTCTGGCCAATCTGGCAATTTGTCTAAGTCATTTAATAACTGTTCGGCGTAATCGGTAATTTTGAGGAACCACTGCCGCAATAATTTGCGCTCGACTTTGGCACCGGAACGCCAGGAACGACCTTCGTTATCTACTTGTTCGTTTGCTAAGACTGTTTGGTCGATCGGGTCCCAATTAACTGCGGCTTCTTTTTGATACGCTAATCCTGCTTCTAAAAATTGTAAGAAAATCCATTGAGTCCACCGATAATAATCGGGAGAACAAGTTGTAACTTCTTTTGTCCAATCAAAGGAAATGCCGAGACGGCGAAATAAGCCTTTCATTTGGGCAATATTTTCATAGGTCCATTTTGCCGGGGGAATTCCGCGCTCGATGGCGGCATTTTCTGCGGGCAAACCAAAAGCGTCCCACCCCATCGGATTGAGTACGCGATAGCCTTGCATTCGCTTGAGTCTGGCAATTACATCGATGATTGTGTAGTTGCGGACGTGCCCCATGTGCAGGTTTCCCGACGGGTAGGGGAACATGGATAAGGCATAAAATTTAGGCTTTTGCGTATCTTCTGGCATCTGGTCTAAGTTTTGCTCAGCCCATGTCTGCTGCCATTTTTCTTCTATGGATTGGGGGTTATATCTGGAATCCACAACAATTGCTCCGTGCAGGGTTTAGTAATGTTTGCTTCAGTATTTTTACACATTCAAGGGGCTTCGATTCTGATTTTTCTGAGCTCCAAGGATTTTGGCTCAAATCTCTGTATTATATATTGTAGTATATGTAATTTTAGCTGGGGGGCGATCGGCAAAATCTCCCATTCGCCCTCAAAAGAATAAGACTTACGCACGGGTGGTCAGAAACCGGGTTTTTACCAGCATACTTCGTTACAGTCGGCCAAACCGCAAAAAACCCGGTTTTTTTGGTCTTGATGCGTAAGTTTTAAAAGAATAAATAACCCCAATTCCCAGAAACCAGATTTCTGAGAGAAACCGGGTTTCTTAGCATTTATTCCGGCTTAAATGCTATCTGGATCGCACAGCAATGTACTTTTCAATTTGTCATCGGGTGGGGGCGGGTTTACGAGATTATGGGTTTCAGGCAATTATTGTTGGTGAAACCCGCCCCAACATAAATATTTTTTAACCCGCAATTTATCATTGGTAATTAATAATTTTGTAGGGGCGGGTTTTACCAACTATCTATATTTAAAACCAATAATCTCATAAACCCGCCCCCACCCAACGACTCCTAAAATTAGAAAAAATGGCGCTCTGCGATCGAATATATTGCTCATTGGCGTTCTAATTTTGCCAATTCTTTCTGGGCAAATTTGCGGAAATTTTCGTCAGAATCGTTCTGAGCGCGATCGCGCACAAGTTCTAAAGTTTGAGGGCGATCGGGATATAGTTCAATAATAGCTGCAAGAGCTGTTTGCCGGGGATTATATTGCCAACTGTACTTGCGATCGAAGGGGCTTTTGATAGCAACATCGCACAATAACTCAAATAATTCTGGGTCATCTTTCCACCCCCGTGCTAATTCTCGTACTGCTGAAGAGCGCACAAGCCCATTATCCTCGGATTGAGCCAGTTGTTTGAGAATGGGTAAGGTTTCTGGGTCATCTTTCCACCCCCGTGCTAATTTTTGTACTGCTGCATATCGCACAGCCCAATTATCGTCTGATTGAGCCAGTTGTTTGAGAATGGGTAAGGTTTCTGGGTCATCTTTCCACCCCCGTACTAATTCTTTTACTGCTGCTTGTCGCACCTTCCTATCATCGTCTGATTGAGCCTGTTGTTTGAGAATGGGTAAGGTTTCTGGGTCATCTTTCCACCCCCGTGCTAATTCTTGTACTGCGGCTTGTCGCACATCCGAATTATCGTCTGATTGAGCCTGTTGTTTGAGAATGGGTAAGGTTTCTGGGTCATCTTTCCACCCCCGTACTAATTCTTGTACTGCTGCTTGTCGCACCTTCCTATCATCGTCTGATTGAGCCTGTTGTTTGAGAATGGGTAAGGTTTCTGGGTCATCTTTCCACCCCCGTGCTAATTCTTGTACTGCGGCTTGTCGCACATCCGAATTATCGTCTGATTGAGCCTGTTGTTTGAGAATGGGTAAGGTTTCTGGGTCATCTTTCCACCCCCGTACTAATTCTTGTACTGCTGCATATCGCACACCCGAATCATCGTCTGATTGAGCCTGTTGTTTGAGAATGGGTAAGGTTTCTGGGTCATCTTTCCACCCCCGTGCTAATTCTTGTACTGCGGC
>NZ_JAUBPS010000091.1:0-12842 GCF_036700865.1 Microcoleus sp. S13C4 | reverse complement strand
GTCGCACACCCGAATCATCGTCTGATTGAGCAAGTTGTTTGAGAATGGGTAAGGTTTCTGGGTCATCTTTCCACCCCCGTGCTAATTCTTCTACTGCTGCACGTCGCACATCCGAATCATCGTCTGATTGAGCAAGTTGTTTGAGAATGGGTAAGGTTTCTGGGTCATCTTTCCACCCCCGTGCTAATTCTTCTACTGCTGCACGTCGCACATCCGAATCATCGTCTGATTGAGCAAGTTGTTTGAGAATGGGTAAGGTTTCTGGGTCATCTTTCCACCCCCGTGCTAATTCTTCTACTGCTGCACGTCGCACATCCGAATCATCGTCTGATTGAGCAAGTTGTTTGAGAATGGGTAAGGTTTCTGGGTCATCTTTCCACCCCCGTACTAATTTTTGTACTGCGGCTTGTCGCACATACCTATCATCGTCTGATTGAGCGCGTTGTTTGAGCCAAGGTAAAGTTTCTGGGTCATCTTTCCACCCCCGTGCTATTTCTTCTACTGCGGCTTGTCGCACATACTTATCATCGTCTGATTGAGCAAGTTGTTTGAGAATAAGTAAGGTTTCTGCGTCATCTTTCCACCCCCGTGCTAATTCTTGTACTGTGGCAAGTCGCACACCCGAATCATCGTCTGATTGAGCCTGTTGTTTGAGCCAAGGTAAAGTTTCTGGGTCATCTTTCCACCCCCGTGCTAATTCTTCTACTGCCGCACGTCGCACATCCGAATCATCGTCTGATTGAGCAAGTTGTTTGAGAATGGGTAAGGTTTCTGCGTCATCTTTCCAAGTGGCTGCAATTGCTGCTACTGCTTGTCTGCGAATTTGATAAACTAGGCTGTCATATTCTGGAGGTGTATAAGCAGTGATATTTCCGTATTTAGTTAACTCTTTAACTCGATCGCGCAATTGACTAGCAATCCCATCAATAGTATTTCTATTCCTCACTTCATCCAAACACTTAGCGGCCAAAAACAGATTACTAAACTTTTCCGCTTCCCCATTCTGAGCCATTAAATACTCGATAATTTCCCCTGTGAACAGTTCATTAATCGAACCGGCAATCAACCGCAACACTTCGTGCCAAGACTCCTCTTGCCAGTGTTCACCAAACACCTTTGTTTTGAGATATTCCAGATCTATTTTGCGTTCCCTTTCAAATTGCCAAACAAAATCCGCCGCACAAAAATATTCCAAAAACGTCCGGTGCACAAAAGCATAATAATCTGCACCCAAAAAGCACAAAATAAAATTGCGCGTCCGTAGTTGTTCGACAATCAACTTAGCTATCTTGGGAGAATCTTTGATTTTAATAACTTGCAAATAATCATCAACAATCTCTTGCAATCGTGGCGCGGCAATTAAATTTCCAGCTAAACCCCTAGCATTTGCTTGCATTTCCGCCGCAACTAGCCGCAGCATAGCTTGTTTGTCTTTGAAGTCAATCACCACATCAAAACGTTCATCATTGAGAGCTTTATCCAAATCCCACTGTTGCAGCAAAACTCGCGAACATTGATGGTACAACTCTGCTCTATCTCTCGGCAATTCTTGATAGCGATTGAGAATCGCCATCATCGTTAACAACAAAGGATTTCCCGCCAATTCTCGAATAGCCTGAGATTCATCAATCGCCCGACGTAGCCTTTCTTGCTTTTGAGCCCGGTCTTTTAGATTATTAAAAGTCAAATTATGCCATTTTTGCAGAAAATCTTTAATTTGCGAATCAGTCAAATCTTGTAGCATGAAGTGCCGAAAGTTTGCGTCACGAAGCTGCTGCGGCTTGTAACCAATGATGCGAGAAGTGACCAACACTCGCACGCGGGGATAGTTCGTGGTAAAGTTAATAATCTCGCCAACAGCTTGCTCTCGTTGCTGCGGATCAAACACTTCATCTAACCCATCAAAAATCACCAAAGCGTCGCCAGAAACTAGCCGTGCTTGCAATAATTCCCGCTCAATATTGCAGATTGAATTGCTAGCTTGATGGAAAAAATCCAGAAAATCCGTACACTGCTTGGAGTTGCAATCTTGCATATACTTCCGCAACTCAATCAGTAGTGGAATGGGCTGCGAAGTCCAATTTGGGACTGGTTGTTCAGCCCATTGAAGAGCGAGATACTGAACTAAACTCGACTTCCCAGAACCCGGATCTCCCAAGATTACTAAATATGGGTAATTTTGTTGATCCTCTACTAATTCTAGTACAGAACGAGGAGCTGATTCAGCATAAACTTTTTTGTAGCGTTCCCAATTTTCGGGTAAAATATCTTCAGGATCTAGTTGATCGCTATCAATGAGTCGCTGTTGATAAGATTTGGGCAACTCATGAATTTGTGGCATAGCTTCGCCAACTTCCCGCACATCTTGAGCCACAAAAATATTCCACAATTGCAGTTGATAGCTGTAACCGGAAGTTTCAACTGTATCCAATCTGAGATAACCGTAATTATTTTTAATTGCGTCGCGATACCGCAGCCAACTAATATCAGCAGTTTCTTCCTGTGCTACAGCACCTTTTGGCGCAGCGAGTAAATTTTGTAAAGCCAGGGATTCTTGCCCAAGTGCAAGTGCTTTGCGCCGATAGCGTTTAGCTAATTGTTTCCAATCAAATTCATCAGGTAGCGGTAGTAGATGTAGAGTTTCCCAAGTCTGTGCTAACTGATGACTATCTGGGAATTGTTCAGCATTTTGAAAGGGCTTTCCCAATTCGGCGAGTACGGCTGGATGGCGAATAAATTGATCTAAAGAGTCAGTATATTGAATCACTTTCGTTTCTGATTCATCTGCATCTTCCAACTCTTGCTGTACCAGTAGCAAAAACTGTGTCAGCGATGCTATGCAGGCTTGGATGAGGGTGTCTTGAGTTGAGTCTGCAATTTGAGCGTCATTTGTGGAGAAAAGTTTGACAACGAAATTATCGAGATTTTCGCGCATCAGTTTTTCCAGCAGAGTTTTGTAGAGAAACCCGACTGTATTTGTGGAAATTCCTGACATTGCTAGCAAATCCATAATGGCTGCCTCATTCGTTCTGTCTTATTTTACCACAAATTTTAGCTCCTCCAAATCTCCCTTCATAAGTCCGAGAGTCCGACAGGGAATGAATTCCCTGTCTCAAAGCTAAAGTCCTCTTAAGAGGACTGAAAAGAACACTTTTTCTCATTTTATCTCGTTCCTCGGCTCAGCCTAGGAATGTTTTCTTGTCCCCCCTTTAAGGGGGGTTAGGGGGGATCTAGACTTTAATACAAACAAAAAAGACTTTCTGTTTAATGTTAAGTTGTCACTAATCGGCAAAACCTAGGAATGTTAAAGTAAAGGCTCTGGCTGGTATTTTGCGATAATTGCCCTCGCCTGATTGCGAATATCATCACTCACATCAGCCTGACTATCCACCACAGATTGTAATTTTTCAATTAGCTGATTCTGCGTCTCTGGGATTTGGCGAAAATCCCTCATATCTTCACAACACTTAGCAGCTAGAAAAAGATTACTAAAATCATTCGATGCTCCCTCTTGAGCTAGTAAATACTCAATAATTTCTCTAGCTTTGCTGACATCAAGTTTCCCGACAATCAAACTCAGAACCTCATGCCAAGATGAATTATGCCAACGATTAGCAAAAACATCTTGTTTCAGTTCTTCAATGGTAATATTCTGTTTTTTCTCGAAAGAAACGACAAAATGCCAAGCACAGAAAAATTCCAAAAAAGTCCGATGAACAAATCCATAAGCATCACCACCTAAAAAACACAAAATAAAACTTCGCGCTGTTAAATCCTCTCGCAAAACTTTAGCGACTAACGCAGGATCGGAAATTTTTTCAGATATCAAATACTCAGTTAGTATTGCGTCTAAATTTTTATTGTTGATGAGTAAATTGGCGGCATCCAAGGTGTCAGTAGTTTTTTGCATTTGGTGAGCTACTAAGCGCAACATTTCCTGCTTTTTAATATAATCAAGGTAATTATTTACCAAAGGATCTAAAGGACTACTATCTTGCAAGTTTTTGCTGCCATCCCAACGCTGTAATAGTACCTCTGAAGCGCGTTCATATAGAGTAGCCCTATCTCTTGGCAGTTCCTCATTTCGGTTCAAAATTGCCATCATGGTTAACAGCAAAGGATTTCCGGCTAATTCTTGAAAAGCTGAGGAATTATTAATTGAAGCTAGGAGGCGATCGCGTTTTTGATTTCCTTCATTTGGGCAATCTTCAAAAGCCAATTTGTACCATTGAGTGACAAAGGCAGTAATTTGATCTAGATCTAAGTCTTGCAACATAAACTGCTTAAACTTAGCACTTTTAAAGATTGACCTATGCTTCTCGTAACCGATCACACGAGAGGTAACTAAAACTCTGACTTTGGGATAGTCCGTGGTAAAATTGATAATATCAATAACTACATCTTCCCGTGTTTTATCATCCAGAATCTCATCTAATCCATCAAACATTACAAGAGTTGGGCGATTTTTTAACCATTCATGTAATTCGTGTCTATTGAGAGTACCGCCGTTAACTCCACGTCCTTGATGAAGGTATTCTAAAAAGTTTGGTGCTTTTTCTAGATGGTCAATATAATTTCGTAGCTCAATGAGTAAAGGTAATTCTATTAAGGGTAAGCTAATTGCCTTAGCCGTCGCCCATTCTAATGCCTTATACTGTGTTAGAGTAGACTTACCAGAGCCTGGGCGACCGAGAATGACTGTATATTTGTAGTCTTGTTCATCGCCGTTGATCAAATCTAAGATTGTAATAGGTTGTGGGCTACTCGTGTCTTCCTCAACATTTTGAGGCACAAAGATATTCCATAGTTGCAGGCTGTAACTCCAACCGCTAGTATCTAAACTGTCTAACTTTAGTTTGCCATAAGCTTTTTTCAATCCCTCTTGATAACTAACCAAATTAAAATCCGGTGGAATCGGAAGACTTTGTTCGAGGCTTGTTTTAATTCCTGCCAAATTTTCTGAAGCTAAAAGTTGCCGTAAATCCTCCGACTCCCGAAGTATAGCTTCTACTTTTCTAGAATAACGCTTGCCAACTTTTTGCCAGTTGAACTCATCAGGTAAACGCTGTAAATAGAGGTCATTCCATTTTCGTGCGAGTAATCCACAATCAAAAAAAGTTCCATCAGCAGCCGAAGTTGTTCCTAGTGCTTTACTGAAAGGTTGACCCAAAGTTTCTAATACCGATTTATCTTGCAGGAACTGGCTTAATGAATCTTGGTATTGCAGAATTGGAGGAGGCTCAATTTGTGCATCATCATCTTCTGCATCTGCTAGTTCTTCCTGTACAATATATAAAAATTCTGTAATTCCTTTCCCGAAAGCAACTTTCAAGGGTTCTTCTTTCGCTAAACCTACCAAATCTTTAATAGAGGCTTTAAAAAAATCTTTTACATAGTCTTCTAATGCTGACTGCCCCAGTTTAACCAGGACTTCTTGGAAAATAAACCCAACTAAGTTTGTTGCTCCCCACAATACTAACCACTCCATTGTCTGAGTCTCCCGCGCCTGGTTGCTTACATTGTCAGTATATAATATTCGAGCGGCGATCGCCTTTTCCCAACAAAACAGTCCTGGACCCCCTACCAAGCTATCAAGAAACCGGGTTGTTCACCAGGTAAAGGCTCAGATGCAGCGTTTTCGGGAAAAAAACCGGTTTCTGGACTCCCCACCAACCTTCATAACCGGGTTTTTCATCAGTTAAAGGCTCAGATGCAATATTTGTGGAAAAAACCCGGTTTGTGAGCTCCCATGCGTAAATCCTATCTTAGTTAAAATAGGGAACAGCGGCGCTTCAAAGCTGCTTGCAAAAGAGTGTTGTACAGTTTTTCCTTAACAGTATAAGCGCCGAATCTTTCCAAGTGCGGATTGTTCATTTGAGCGTCGAACATCAGATAAGATCGATCGCGCAATCTCTCCACCAACTTCACCATCGCCACCTTAGAACCCTCGGGAATTCGGTAAAACATCGACTCCCCAATAAACGCACCGCCGATCGACAATCCTAAAATACCGCCCGCCAATTCGTCCCCGCACCAAGTCTCGAAGCTGTAAGCCCAACCGGCCTCATACAAACCCCAGTAAATCTTCTTGAGTTCCTTAGAAATCCAAGTCGTTTCGCGATCGGCACAACCCTCAACTACCGCCCCAAAATCGCGGTTCACAGCCACCGAAAATCGATTTTGATTGATTTGGCGACGCAGGGATTTCGGATAGGTAAATCTTTCATCCAGGGGAATCAGCGCCCGCTGACGACTGGAATACCACCCCAAACTTTCCTCGCCGTCATTTGCCATCAAGAAATAGCCTTGCGCGTATCCTTGTATAATTGTCGGTATATCATATTGCATATATTTATCAGTTGTCATTTCTCAGTTAACTTTTCAAAGTCAACATTAGCAATTAGGAATAATCATGTCTGAAATCATTGAACCTATTACCTTACCGCCCGCCAAAAACCCCGAACAAGAAGGCCAATGGCTCCAACAAACGCTGCTGGCCTGGCTAGACTCCGAGTTTATCCCAGAAGCAGCCAACCAGCAAATAGCTAAAAGAGCTGCCCAAATCTATGTCCGCCAGCGTATGGAAGGCGAAAACGACTTGGGCAGCCTCGTAATTGCGATCGTCACCGAAATGCAGGCCTATGATTTTTCTAAAAGCTTCTACGGCGAATTTGCGATCGCCAATGCCGTCAGCGACTTGTTACTCGAAAGTCTCGGCATCGATAAATGCTGTGGTCAGTGAAGCAAGAAGGAGGAAAATTTAACTCATAAGTCTGAAACAAAAATCAACCCCAAACCTAATCCTGCCGATTAATTGTGAGTTTTTTTCTTCTTCCTTCCTTCTTCCTTCTTCCTTCGTGCTACCAGCTAGACTTCACCACACCGGGCAAAAGACCTTCGTGAGCCATTTCTCGCATCATGTTGCGAGACAGTCCGAAGTCACGATAGTAACCTCTGGGCCGTCCAGTTGCCCAGCAGCGGTTCCGCAAGCGAGTCCGCGAACTGCTGCGGGGTAGCTGTTGTAGTTGGCGGTGAATCGCCATTTTGTCCATCTGATTGTTAGCTTGGTCAAACTGCTCTTTCAGGTCTTCCCGCTTGTCGGCGTACTTGTCTACGAGTCTCTGGCGCTTTTTCTCGCGCTCGACCATGCTCTTCTTAGCCATAATCTGTTGATATCCTTAGATAAATCACAATCTACTATTTTACTATATTTTAGTCATTTTGGATAAGTTTAGTTTTAAAGATTTTTATTTACACACAACAACTTATCTCATTTGTAGGGTGCATCAGGTAATATTGTGCGATCGACAGTTGCTCTAATTCGACCTGACGCACCCTAGGAACTATTCCTGGTTCTCGCCAATAGTTTGTTGGGCAGCGTGTCGAATGTGGAGGATGCGAACTGCGGACACATCTTCACTTTCGGCAATAGTGAAAAGAATGCGGTATGAGTTGCCCCCTTTACCATAAAGTAACTGCCTAATTTCTTTACTGAAGTATTGATTTTCCCGGGCGAGAGGACAGCGTTTTGGCATGGCTGATAAAGACTCGATCGCCTTCAACAATCCCTCATACCACTCCCTTGCTTTCTCTGGTGATGTCCTCTGAGATAATAGCAGGAATGCACTATCCGCTTGTGCTTCTGCAACGCTAGAAATTTCAATGAGATATCTCATCAGTTTGTTGGAAAACGGTACTTGGTGCGCTGTGATTTAGCAAATTCATCAAAAGAACGGAACCGTCCTAACTCAAAATCATTTAACCCCTCCTGAATACCCTCAATAGCTTCTTCAGAGTCTCGGGCCTCCCATTCTAATATTCTAGTTAGCAATTGGGCAGCAACAAGGCTAATATCTTGTCCTTCCCGAGCGGCTTTTTCACGAAGTAGTGCCTCTATTTCTGGACTGAGGGAAATCGCAATACTCATATACTTACTTCCTTAGCATTAAGCTCTTGACAATAATTATAGCAAACTCAAAAAACGATCTACCGATCGAGTTCATTTATAAACTTTTCATTTCAGCAATTGTAAGCTGCGTCAGATTCTATATTTTAATGCTAGTTGCTAGCCTCGGCACTGACGCACCCGTGCGTAATATTAGCAGAAGGACACAAATCTGCAAGTTCGCAAATATTGCAAACCGGATTTCTGGCATTACAAACTGCCCTGCCGTGATAAACCAATCGAATCGACCAATTTTCCCAATCAGGCTGTGGCAACAAGATCATCAAATCCCGCTCGATCCTTGTAGGATCTGTATGTTCGGTCAATCCCAACCGCTGAGTCAAACGTTTGACGTGAGTGTCTACCGTCACCCCCATATTAATACCAAAAGCGTGGGCGAGAACGACATTAGCCGTTTTGCGGGCAACTCCGGGCAATTCTAGCAGCAGTTCCATCCGCTGCGGCACTTGATTGTTAAATTTATTGACGATCGCCTGACAAGCACCTTTAATATTTTTAGACTTATTCCGGTAGAAACCAGTCGATCGCACCAGACTTTCCAATTCTTCTAAATCAGCATTTGCCAAAGCCACCGCATCGGGAAAACGCTCAAACAAAGCGGGCGTTACCAGATTTACTCGATCGTCCGTACACTGAGCCGAGAGAATCGTCGCCACCAGCAACTGCACGGGAGTTTCGTAGTTGAGAGTGCAAGGAGCTTCTGGATAGAGGCGTTTGAGGCGAATCAGAATTTCGAGCGATCGTTGTTTCAAACTTAACTTTTTAGCCATTAGTCATTAGTCAGTAGTCATTAGTCATTAGTCATTAGCCATTAGTGATTTACAAAATATTGGGGTCGATTCCCATTTCGCGGAGTCGAGCTTCTAAAGCTTCCGATCGCGCTCTTTCTTGTTCCAGCAAAGTTTCTGCTTGTTCGGCTCTTTGGCGTTCTTGTTCGGCCCTTTGCTGTTCTTGTTCAGCTCTTAATTCTGCTTGCTCTCGCAGTTGAGCGAGTTCCACAAAACTTACAAAGGGCGCTCCGTTAGATCCGAATATTTGTAGTGCGGTTTCTGATAGTTGAAACCGCACTCCTAGTCTGGGACTTACCCAACCGTCCGCCGATTCTACAGCTTCTAATTCTTGGTCTCGACGCTGCCATATAGTTAAATCCACTTGTTCAGGGTTGTACAAGTAATATTCTTCCACGCCGTAGCGTTCGTAAAATTTGAATTTTTGAATCATCGGAGTTAGACGGTTGCCCGGCGACAAAATTTCAAACACGACTTGCGGCGGAATGTTATCTTCGTTCCACTGTTGGTAGGAACCTCGATATCTTTTCGGTCTGCCAAAGGCTACCAGCACATCTGGTGCTTGAGCAAGTTTATTATTTCCTTCTACTGGATACCACAGTAAGTTACCCGCCACAAAAACATCAGCAACACTCGCAAATAAAAGTTCTAAATTTTCTTTAATCCAGACGATTAATCGAAACTGTTCGGTATTATCTGACATGGGTTCTCCGTTGTCATCTGGGTAGACCATTGTTGATTTTTCGGGAGATTGCAGTTGTGTAATCATTGCTTTTCTTACCAAATTTAATGAGCGAATATTAGTCATGAGTCAAAATTGCTGTAATGACTAATGACTGTTAATTTTTAACTGTTGACTAATCTTAGAGCTTATTAGTGGCAACCAACAAATAACAAATAACAAATAATCAATAATCAATAATCAATAATCAATAACAACCAACTACTGACTACTGACTACTGACTACTGACTACTGACTATTGTTGCCGAAGATTGCCCATCAAATCGAACCCAGCCAAATTAGCTGTATCCCGAATAATCAAGAAAATTCCTAAACCCAGCAACAACACCAAACCAGTCTGCATCACATTTTCCTGAATACGGTTCGGTAAAGGTTTACCCCGCAGTCCTTCGATCAACAAAAAAGCTAGCTGACCGCCGTCCAAAGCAGGTAAAGGCA
Source organism: Microcoleus sp. S13C4 (assembly GCF_036700865.1). Lineage (NCBI taxonomy): Bacteria > Bacillati > Cyanobacteriota > Cyanophyceae > Oscillatoriales > Microcoleaceae > Microcoleus > Microcoleus sp. S13C4. The sequence continues at coordinate 2,907 of NZ_JAUBPS010000091.1, read as the reverse complement.
AGATATTAATCACAGCCAAATTGATGCTAATTAGCACAGCATACTGAAACAAACTCGCAGCATCCGATTTGGCAATCCCTGCACCAATGGCCACAATCGCCACAGGCCCGGACAACTTGTCGGCAGTCTGGCTGAAATTGCTAAGTAACTGCCCGAAACCTTGAACCGTCAGCACCACAATCCGCTCAAATTCTTTGGCGGCCTTGCTAAACGCCTCTACAAATCCGGCCCTCTGCCGCACCACAGTGCCGTTAGAAGTTAGTTGCACGCCAATGCGACCTTTGCCGTCGGGCGACTCTTCAGGAGTTACTGTCACTACAAATTTTTGTTCTTGGCGCTGAATTTCCAACGCTAGGGGTTGGTTGGGATGATCTTGGATTGCTGTGACCAATAATTTGATAGCTTCGCGGGAAGCGCCCAATTCCTTGCCGTCAACAGACAGAACAACGTCGCCCGATCGAATTCCCGCTTGTTTCGCGGCCGAACTGACTTCTGCGGCGACTTCCGGGACTTTAACTCCCGGTAGGTAGTTCATTTCTGCCGCGCCGACAGTGCTCAATTGCACCACCAGCAAGAAGTAAGCAAAAATTAAGTTGGCAATTACCCCTGCACTAATGACGATCGCCCGATCGAGCACGGGGCGATTTTTGAGCAAATTCGGGTCATTTGGGGGAATTGTACTGTCGGGATCGTCGTCCGGGAAACCCACGAAACCTCCCAGGGGAAAGGCGCGGAGGGCGTATTCAGTTTCCGGGCCTTGGTACTTCCAGAGGATGGGCCCGAAACCGATAGAGAAGCGGTTGACGTGGATGTGTTGAAGTCTCGCCGCCAGGAAGTGGCCGAGTTCGTGAACGACAATCAAGATACCTAAAACTGCGATCGCTGCCAAAACTGACATGAAGGATTCCACTAACACTTTTACTGGACTTTGATTTATTTTAATATCTTTTTAATATCGGTGGCTTCGGAGCGACAATTTTCAGTCAAACTGGAAGATGGAGTTTTTGTCGGAAGTCCCGGGCACTGAGATCGAACCGACGCTGCCAAACCGATCGCGCGATCGTACCTGAGTTTACCTCTAAAACCAATTCCCCATTACAAATTATCCATTACCAATTTCCAGTTACCAATCCCCAGTTATGAAAGACACTTCTTTGAATATTATCGCTATTTCTATCTTTGCCATCACCGTTTCAATATTGTTGGGCCCCCTATTCAACTTGCCAGAAGCCGTACCTGCGATCGCCACTTTTTGCCTGTTGGGGTTAGCCACGCTCGACAGTTTCCAGTGGCAAGGTCAAGGCGGTACTATTTTATTAGATTGGCTAGGGGGAACTTCCAAACAAAAGCGCGATCGTATCCTTCACCACGAAGCCGGACACTTCCTAGTCGCGCACCTGTTGGGAATTCCCGTAACCAGCTACGCCCTCAACGCTTGGGAAGCATTTAAACAAGGTCAAACAGCCCAAGGCGGCGTCCGATTTGAAGACGAACAATTAGCATCTCAACTGCAAAGCGGCACTCTTTCCGCCCAACTTTTAGACCAATACTGCACCGTGTGGATGGCCGGAATAGTCGCAGAAAAATTTGTTTACGGCAGTGCAGAAGGAGGAGCAGAAGACCGCACCAAAATTAGTGCAATTTTAACACAACTGCGCCGTCCCAGTTCCGAAATTCAACTCAAACAAAACTGGGGTTTGCTGCGAGCAAAAAACATAATCGAAAGCCACAAATCAGCTTACGAAGCCCTAGTAGCAGCAATGGAAAAAAGAGCAACCGTCGCGGAGTGCTGCGACATAATCCAGCAAAATTTATAAACAAAAATTACGCATTCTTCCCTTTCTCAACCCAGTTTATTTATAGATTTCTCCCTAAAACCCAGATTTTGCGTAGAAACCGAGTTTAACAGCGTATTATAGGGATTAAAAATTTATGTCAGAACCCAAAATTTTCCCAACAACACTGCAAACAGCCAACCCAAATACAGAAAAATTGTTGTGGCTGTTCGGTTTCCGGATCGACCCCGGCACCGAAATACCAAATCTATATACTCTCATTGTCTATGGAGAACAAGAGCCGCCCTTAGTAGCCGGCGGTCAACTTGTATTTTTTACCCGTCCAGAACTAGCGATTAACGCTCTCCGATTGTGCAATATCGATGTCAGTGAACTGGGAAAGCCACCCACACAAATAGACGCTATTTGCGACATTGCAGAAACGCTGTACTTGCTCGATGCCGAAGATTTTGACGAGTCAGCTACTATCCTCAACTGTTTGAACGCGCTTTTCGATTTAGTGAAAGCTACTTTAATACCGATGCCAACTGAATACAAGCGCATACTTTATGATTTTGCCGACCATTTGAATATTGAGGAAGAGTTTGCAAGTTTTTTAGACGCAGAAGATATTCAGCGATCGGAAATTGTCAATGCCATTTTGTGGTGCGTGGGAGCAATTACAGCTAAATCCCGATTGTTGACCGAGTAATTTAAGAAAAACTAGAATGGGAATCGATAATAGATAATATCGCTCCAGGAAATTGTGCCATGACTGTAACAGATTTACGCTTGTGGACTGTAGAGGAATATCGCCGCCGGACCCAAACTGGCATTTTCAATCCCGATGAAGGAGTCGAATTAATTGACGGGCCAATTATTTCAGTCTCAGAAATCTGCTGGCAGGACTTGCTTGAATTCGCATTCAAGATCCGATTGCTCTAAGTTATAATTCAGAACCCGAACCGGATATTGCTGAGCGTGCAAATCGACCCTCGGCTGTACCAAGATTTTCATCCCGCACGCGCCAACATTTTCTTATTAGTAGAAATAGCTGATAAGCTGTTGTGCCTTTAAATAGGGTATAATAAAAAATGAGTTTAGTCAATCTCTACAAAAATGCCAGCTAAAA
>NZ_JAUBPS010000090.1:0-22131 GCF_036700865.1 Microcoleus sp. S13C4 | reverse complement strand
TTTTGGCTGGCATACATTATAACTAATGAGCGCTTATTTTATATTTATATTATACAATCTAGCTGCGTATCAGCTTAAACTCAACAGATATATCCAAAAACTCTTGTGGGGTAGGCATCTTGCCTGCCCTTGGCACAAACTTAACAACTAGCTCCCTATTCAGCTTATGATTGTTATCACCCCCGTGCTCAAACCTGTTAGCCAGATCGAGCTTACTCCCGGTAGTGTCGTAACTATTCCAAATGTAAGTTGGCTGGAATTTGAGTCGATTTTGCAGGAATTAGGGGAAAAACGAAGAAGCAGAATTGCCTACAGCAACAGTACCTTAGAAATTATGGTTCCCTTACTAGATCGGGAAATTCCGAAAGATTTAATTTCCGATATTGTAAAAAAATTACTGAAGTCTGCGGGCAGAAGATATGAACCCTTTGGTTCTACTACTTTCAAACGGGAAGGTGCAGCAGGAGTTGAGCCTGATGCTTGCTTTTACATTCTAAATTATCAACAGATGATCGGCTGCCGCCGACTGCAACCCGACGATCCGCCGCCCGATTTGGCAATTGAGACGGATGTTACTTCTAAAACTACGATCGATGCCTATAAAATTATTGGAGTTCTAGAAGTATGGGTTTATGACAGCGGCAGACTTCGCATTTATTTGCTGCAAGATGGAGAGTATGTAGAATCGGATATTAGCCCGAATTTTCCAGAAATCGCGATCGCACAACTTATCCCCACTGCGGTAGAACGTGCTTTACAGGTGGGAAGTTGTCAAGCGCTAGAAGAATTTGAAAGTGCGATCCTCTCCGAGGGCTTCGCTAACGGCTAAACTCGTAGGAGACGTTACGCACTTCGCACTTCGCATCCAAAAAATCACACACTTACTGCCAAATTGTCAACCCCTAAAGGTCGATAAATTGTATCTCTTTGCTGATAATCCCGCCCCAAAGAACGAATCGCATTTTGCAAATCTTCGACAGATTGACAACTGCCTCCAAGCGCACCGGCCATCGTTGTAATGTGCTCTTCCATCAATGTACCGCCGATGTCATTGCAGCCCCATTTCAGCGCTTCTGTAGCTCCATCTAAACCTAATTTTACCCAACTGGGTTGGTGATTGGAAATCAAATTGCCTAAGAAGATTCTCGATACAGCGGTGAGTAACAATGTATCTGCTAAAATTGGTTGGTCGCGGCCAACTCGACTCCGCAAAGGAGCAGGTGCTTCTTGCCCGACAAAGGGTAGTAAAATAAATTCTGTAATGCGTGCCCCATAGTTTTGGTCGATCGCAGTTTGTTGGAGCGATCGTACTTTTTCTAAATGCAAAACCTGCTGTTGGGCCGTCTCAATATGCCCGCAAAGCATCGTACTCGTTGTTGGCAAACCCAGACGGTGAGCAGTTCCCACAATTTCCAGCCAAGTTGCCGAATTTAGTTTTTCCGGGCAAATCACCCGTCGCACAGAATCGTCGAGAACTTCCGCCGCCGTTCCCGGCATCGAACCCACTCCCGCATCCCGCAAAGCCGAAATTACATAGCTGAAACTAAGATTATCTCCTCTGGCAATAAATTCTATTTCTTGGGGCGAAAAAGCGTGCAAGTGTAACTGAGGAAACTTATCCTTAATGGTTTTCACCAATTGCAGATAATAAGGTAAAAATGCGCCGTTCAGCTTAGCTTGAAGATTTAAGCCGCCCTGCATACAAATTTCCGTTGCACCTCGCTGCACTGCATCAGTTGCCTTTTCCTGAATTTGAGCTGCATCTAACCAAAAAGCGCCCTCATCTCCCTCGTCGCGGCGGAATGCACAAAAACTGCAATGCTGCTCGCAAATGTTAGTAAAATTAATATTCCGATTGATAACGTAGGTGACAGTATCCCCTGATTGTCGGCGGCGGAGCAAGTCAGCGGTTGTTTGAATAGAAGCTCGCGCATCGGGATCTCTTTGCTGCAAAAGAACCAAGGCCTCTGCGGTAGAGATGTTATAACCTTGTAAAGCTCGATCGAGAATTGCATCCACAGTTTTCTTTTTAACTCAATTACAGAATTACTGACTAGAATTAAGGCATTTTTATATTTTAACTAATCAATTATGGAGGAACGATATTTTACAATCTCAAGTCTTACAAAACCATCCTTTATTTTCTGCGAACTGAAATTATGGGCATCAACCAAGCAAATCACCTCTTGCCAGTGCCGTCTGGGCCTTTGCAAATTCCTGCCGTACAGACTTTCGGTTCCACTTTTACAGACGGCGACACACCGCCAATTTATTTTTCCCTGGTCATTCCCACCTACAACGAGTGCAAGAATGTCAAAACTCTTGTGGAAAAATTGAGCCACTTGCTCGATGGCTGTATTCCCGGCAACTACGAATTAATTGTAGTGGATGACAACAGCCCCGATCGCACCTGGGAAGTGGCCCTGTCCCTGACACCCGAATATCCGCAATTGCGGGTGATGCGCCGGGAACACGAGCGGGGACTTTCCACAGCAGTAATTCGCGGGTGGCAGGCGGCTCGGGGCGAGGTTTTGGGCGTCATCGATGCCGACTTGCAGCATCCCCCGGAGACGCTGTTGCAGCTTTTAGCAGAAATTCAGCGGGGAGCCGATTTGGCGACTGCGAGCCGCCATGTGGGCGAGGGCGGGGTGAGCGACTGGAGCGTTGTCAGGCGATTTTTATCGCGGGGCGCTCAAACCGTGGGCTTGGTGCTCCTGCCGGGAGTGGTTGGCCGAGTTTCCGATCCGATGAGCGGGTATTTTATGGTGCGTCGCACTTGCATAGCCGGCAAAACCATGAATCCTGCTGGTTACAAAATATTGATTGAAGTGCTCGGCAGGGGCGACATTCGCTGGATTGGAGAAGTTGGTTACGTGTTTCAGGAGCGGCAAGAAGGCGAGAGCAAAGTTACCTGGAAACAGTATATTGAGTATTTGCGACATTTGCTTCGGTTGCGGTTTGCCCGCTGGCCGATGGGTAAGTTTCTGCGGTTTGGTATTGTGGGTTTCAGCGGCGTGTTTGTGAATATGGGGGTTTTGTACGTGCTGTCGGATATCCTCAATTTGCAGGTGAATGGCAGTCTGATCGTTGCTGCTGAATTGGCAATTCTCAGTAACTTTTTGTGGAATGACTTGTGGACTTTTGGGGACATTTCTAAGCTGCAACCAAGAAAGCGCCAGCGATTGAAACGGCTGTTGAAATTTAATACGATTTGCTTGATGGGTTTGATTTTGAATGTGCTGCTGTTTAATTTGCTATTCAAGGTTTTTGGAATCAACAAATATTTGGCTAATTTAATCGCCATCGCCACTGTGACTCTGTGGAATTTCTGGATAAATATGAAGCTGAGTTGGCGGGTGACGGATGTGAATTAGGTAATGCGTATTTGGGAATTGATAATTGATAAAATGACCGATGGCTAATAACTAATGACTAATGCCTCTTCTTTCCTATGATTTTGAATCACTGAATTAATGCTTAAGAACAAACAACTGTTGTTACTATTTCTGTGGACGGCGATCGCCTTTATTTTGCGCTTTGCCAATTTGGACTCGAAACCGCTGTGGACGGACGAGTTTTCGACTCTAGTTTTTAGTTTGGGCAACAGTTTTAGAGGGGTGCCCCTCGATCGCGCGATCGACCTTTCTACATTATTACAACCGCTGCAATTTAATCCCGGTGCTGGCATTCCAGATGTCCTCAATCATTTGCTGCTAGAAAGCAATCATCCACCAGTGTATTTTATGCTCGCCCACTGGTGGATGGAACTGTTTGAGCCGACCGAGGATAGTTTAGTTTGGATTGGGCGAGCTCTTCCTGCATTATTGGGCGTGATTTCAGTTCCAGCTATCTACTTTTTGGGCAAATTTGCTTTCAGTTCTCGTTTAGTCGGTCAATGTGCGGCCGCGATGATGGCCGTTTCTCCCTACGGCATTTACCTCGCTCAAGAAGCTCGCCATTACACTTTAGGAATCTTATTAGTTATTTCCTCTCTTTTTTGCCTCGCCTTAGCTGCAAAAAAGCTGCAACAGCGCGCTCCCCTGCCTATTTGGGCTGTGTTGCTTTGGGTAGTTGTTAACTGTTTGGGAATTGCGGCTCACTACTTTTTTGCACTGACTTTGTGTGCCGAAGCAATAGCATTAATTGCTGTTATCTGGCAGCAGTTTAATGGAAAGTTGCCAATTTCCAACAGCCAGCAGCCTAATATTTGGCAATTTCAAATCCTCTGGCGGCTTTTAGCAGTAGCCCTCGGCACTTTAGCAGGCGGTTTAGTTTGGCTGCCGATATTTTTGTCAAATAAATACGGCAGCGAATTAACTAATTGGATCGTCAGTGGCGATCGCACATTTTTAGATGGGATCAATCCGATTATTCAAGCTTTAGCTGGATGGATCACTGTCATGTCTCTGCTGCCGGTGGAATCGCCAAATTTGGCAGTAGTAGTTGTATCGGCGATCGCAATGACAGTATTTTTTATATTGGTGCTTCCCATCCTGTTTAGCGCTCTTAAAAATTCCTTAACAACACCTGATACTCGTTTAGGTACTGTTATTTTTGGCGGATTTGTGCTAGGAGCAATTTTCCTATTTTTCAGCTTTGCATATATTCTAGGGATTGACCTAACTCGCGGCGCACGATACAATTTCGTCTACTTTCCAGGCGTGATATTGCTTTTTGGAGCAACCTTGGCGGTTATTTTTAACACACCTACAGCAAAAAGTCAATGGTTTAATTTACCTCCTGTGGAAATTGCTGGCAAAAAAGCAGTGGTGCTAATTTTAGTAATGGGTTTTGCAAGCGGAGTCACAGTAAATTCTAATCTCGGCTATCGCAAATATTACAAACCCGACCTTTTAATTCCGATTATCCGCGAAGTCTCGAAAGTTCCCGTGTTAATTGCCACTACTCAAAAGACTCATGTAGAAATAGGAGAGTTGATGGGGATAGGGTGGGAATGGGAAAGAAGTTCGGCAACGAATTTTGTAGCGGATGTAACGGATGTTAGGAAGAAAGAAGAAGTTAAAGCCTTTGATTCTCCGCTGTTTCTTTTGGCTAATCAGAGAAGGGATGGGCCGGAAATAGCGGCAGGGACACTTGAGAAAACACTCACTCAATTAGAACATCCGCTTGATTTGTGGTTGGTTAATTTTCGCGCACCTGTCAATCTAAAAGCACAAAAATGTCAGGTTGAATCGCGCGAGTTGCCTGCGGTGGATGGATATGAATATCAAGTTTATCATTGTTCTTGATTTGGCGATCGCCCGCAACGACAGTCCGATCGACTAGGGATATCTATAGATAAATTTATGACTCGGAGGCATAACAATATTCGCACAGACCTTTTGATCTCTGAGGAACTTGATTTTGGATATTTTCAGGGATGTGACGGCGAGCTCACATTTCTACACAGTAGGCTAAATCCGCCCCAACAAAATATTGCGGATAATCCGATTGACAAAACTGAGGTAATCGTCGATTTCTTCGTAAAGATGGAGTTCTTGTTCTTCGCCAGGATGTAGGGGCAAAGTTTGTTGTTTGTCCAACACTTCTTGGAGGAGATTTTTGACAGCGGTGGAGGCTTTAAAAATCGGTATGCCTTCCACTAATTCAATTCAGATAGCTCCTTCTATAGGTAGAGTATCGCCTAGGTTTTCCCGTTTGGGGAGGATTAACATAGTTGGGGATTTTATGGGTTTTCGTCTTGATTATATCAAGGTTTTTTTCAATCTTTCCTAATACTATCGGGCACGCCCACCGCCGAGATACCCGATATCGCCCTTAAATTCTGACACCGAATCAACTCGTTAAAATCCAAACTGCGCTTTTCTATCTGCGCCACAGCCTCGATCGCCGAAAGCAAATGTCCGGCCGCTTCCGCTTCGTTGTAACCACGCCTTCCCGCTACTCTAATCGCCGCTTCGTCAGCATCTAACTCTACTTGGGAACTGCGGTTGTCGCGCCAAATTCGAGTCATGGCCAGTCCTGTCAAACCGCCCGCGATCGCAGTGCCGATCGCATCTCCCTGCAACAATTCTACAGCAGTCCCGACAATTCCCGCCAGAGCCGCACCTTGATAAATATCCGGTTTAAACCACTTAACATTGCACAGAAAACTTACATTCCGCAAGATTAGTAAATCCCGCTGCGGCTTAGATAGCAGCCGCCAAGAATCAAAATTAATATAAATCGGGCGAGATTGATTCCAAGGTAAAGGAAAGTCGCAGTCAATTACTGTTGATTGTTGTGGCTTATTAATAATTTTACACGTCATGCGGCCGGAAGCAGGCATCACATCTAACAGGCGGCGAATTTCTGGGTCGGGGTTCATAATTTTTGGGGGATTTGGTTATTGATTATTGGTTATTCATTCTTGGTAATTAGACCTCTTGCATAATTTTTTGATTAATATCTCAACCGCAGATTTAAGGCAGATAAACGCAGACTATTTCCAGATAGTTTGGGAATGCTTGCAGAGTCTAATCTGTAGGGACACGGCCGTGCCGTGTCCTTTTCCAGTAGCTCATTTAAGGGTTTTTCTTGGAGGCAGGAGAGGGAGATTCTTGAGATCGCGGAGCTGCTTTTTCGGTATTAGCAGAAGGCTTCGGACTGGCAATTGCTGGGGCAACTGACGGCTTTGAATTCGCGGCTGGGGATGGCGGTTTTTGAGAATCAGGGGCTGTTAGCGGTGCAGCAGGGGCTGTTTTAGCGCCTAAAATGCTGGCGTCTCCGGTGTCGAAGGTGCCGGCGATGCAAGCGATCATCATTGTCGCTAAAGTGCCGACAAATAATGCTTTCCAACCAAGTTCGGAAATGTCTTTGCGGCGAGATGGAATTAGGGCAATTGTGCCACCAACAAATATGCCGACGGAGGCTAAGTGGGCGAAGCCGGAAAGAGCGTAACTGACAATTAAAACTGTACGATCGCTCACGAGTCCTTTTGCCGATGCTTCTGCTAAACTTTGATAGGGCGGAATGGCTGTTTCTAACAACCTACGACCGATGATTACCGAGGCTTGCCAAGAGTCGTCAAGAAAGACTCCTGTTAATAGCGTCAGGGGATAAAATAAAAATCCCATAATGTTGGCTAAGGTTACAACTTTGAAAAAGCCACCAATTGGGTATGGCAAAATTGCCAGCCAGCCAAAGAATTGATTTATTAAGGAAACTAAACCTAAGATTAAAATCAAAACAGCGGCAATTGCCACTGACATCTTTACCCCGTCCAATGCACCAATTATCGCTGCATCGAGAGGGCTGACTCGTTCGATGGGTTCTCCCCCAACAGTCTCTTGTTTGAATTCTTCGCGATCCATGTCCGAAATTTCTTCGCCCACAAACTCGCGGCCTTTAGGCTTTCGCTCTTCCTTGGGAATGCCACCCATTGTCACGGGTACGCCTGTTTCAGGTACTAAAATTTTGGAGAGGACAAAACAAGCGGGAATGGCGATAATTGAAGCGGAAACTAAATGCCCTAAAATATTGGGAAAAACTGGCTTGAGAAAACTGACATAAATTGCTAAAGTTGAAGAAGCTGCGGTTCCAAAACAGCAAGAGAGGATTGCACAAAGTTCGGAACGAGTCATTTGTGGTAAATAAGGCTTGACCACAATGGCAGCTTCAATTCCTACGAAAATATTAGCCGCACCGCTGAGGGCTTCCGCGCCGCTCAACCGCATTGTCATATAAAATATTTTGGCAAAAACTTCAGTGACAATTTGAATCACGCCGATGTTGTATAGCAAAGCCATGAGGCCCGAAAAAAAGATGACTGTCGGTAAAGCTCGAAAGGCGAAAATATATCCTAAATTAACTGGCGGGTCTTGACCGGGTATTGGTACAATGTTTTTACCGAATACAAATCTCGCCCCGGCGTCAGCAGCGGTGAATACTCCATCCAGTAAGCCAGTAAACCACTCTAGGGCGATGCGAGTTGGGGGGAACAGGAATACTAAAAATCCCAAGACTAATTGCAGCCCAATACCCCAGATGATGACGCGCCAGGGAATATACTTGGACTGTCGGTTTTCTGAAAAAATCCAGGCGATCGCACATAAGCCAAAAATGCCCAGAAACGAGATAAGATTGTAGATAGACATGAGCCTAGTCCTTGAAATAGTTGAGAATGCCGATCGACGGTTTGCACCACATCAGTTATACTATTCATCTGACGGCAAATACTAAAAAAAATAACGGGCAGATGAATTACGCACTCAACAGCGTACTTATGTCATTGCTTAGGTCATTCCGAAGTTGGCGGATCTTTAGCAACCCTTGATTTGCCGTAATTACCAGCAGTTTAGATAGAAACTCTAACACATGGAAGCTTTTGCTCCACATCCTCCTGAATGGACTGCGACGGCGGTTCACGCTAATGAGTTTTGCTGTCCCCAGTGCGGTGCTAGCTGTACGGATGCCGCTGAGGTCTGGATTAATCGCCGATCGCCAGTATACACCGAGTTCAACCGCCGCAAGTGGCAAGAATTTTACCGCTGCCAGTGTGGCGGCGTGTGGTGGGCCTGGAGTAGCGATAGGCCTCCTTCAGAACTTGTGCGTCGCGACGAGAGTTCGGATGACGACTCGGCTGATGATTTTTAGAACGGTGATAGAATTTTCGATTTTCGATTTTCGATTTTATTATTTAAAATTAGGGTAAGTTGCAGATGGCGCCTCCTAAAATTAGAGAGGTTATCGCCCGTTCTTAACTAATTGAGCACGTCAAGTATTCGCTTGACTACGCCTTCCAGGACTCTTTCAATTAAGCTCAATTCATTTTCGCCGATCGACTCATTCAACAGCATTGACTGAATTCTTTGTCTGTCATTGCGAGTCAGTTCGCCTGACGAAAATATCTGCTCAACTATTTGTTCCGTTAGAAAGGGGAAAGTTGGAGTTTGCATGGTTGGTCTCTAAAAGCATCAATATTTTGTTTTTAACTTCATTAGAGCAGCCAGTTATTTTGGGGGGTTTTGCCGTCCCACCCAATCAGTGCTGAAATCATAAGGTTTTGAGGGCATTTTGTCAAGATACCTGCGACAGATAAATATAAAATCTGCATTAAATTTCCGACATTCTGGCAACGGGTGCTTTCGGAGTGCGATCGACTGATGCCATGTGCGTGCAAGGTCGATCGACCCCCGGCGGTGGCGGTGTTCGATCGACCTTTTTAAGTTTATTGGCACTGGGACGGAACATTACAGCTCAAAAAAAAATCAAAACTACAATAGATGTGAATTGGTAATCGGGAATTGGCTTTTCTGAATTCCCTCATCCTTCCGGCTAATGACTAATGACTAATGACTAATGAATAATGACTAATGACTAATGGCTTCCTCCAATGACCTATTTTCGTTCTGCTCTAATTTTGACATTAGGTTTTTGGCTGCTACCGCTAGCAGTGCGATCGCAACCTATCGTTCCTGCAAATGACGGCACTAATACTGTTGTTAAATCCGAGCAAAATCGCACAGACATTAGCGGCGGGCAACTGTCAGGAAATGGGGCAAATCTTTTTCACAGCTTCAGCCAATTTAATCTCAGCGAAGGTCAAATAGCTAATTTTCTAACTAATCCAAATATTCAAAATATTTTAGGGCGGATTTCCGGCGGCGATGTTTCCGTCATTAACGGTCTGATATCGATCAGCGGCGGCAACTCAAATTTATTTTTAATGAATCCGGCGGGAATTGTCTTCGGTCAAAATGCTAGATTAAACGTGCCGGGGTCTTTTTTTGCGACAACGGCTACAGGTATTGGCTTCGGCGACCGCTGGTTTAATTCGAGCGGAATTAATGATTACAAAGCTTTACTGGGAAATCCCAATCAATTTAATTTTGATAACTCACAAGTCGGTGCAATTGTCAATGCTGGAAACTTGGCAGTTGGCAGCGGGCAAAGTTTAAGTTTGCTCGGTGGCACTGTTATTAATACAGGACAATTATCCGCTCCCAACGGTCAAATTACTGTGGCTGCTGTTCCGGGACAAAATGCAGTCCGCATCAGTCAAATCGGCAATTTATTGAGTTTAGAAATTACTCCGTCTTTGCAGTCAGAAAAATCGGCGATCGCCCCACAAGCTTTACCGCAGTTGCTGACGGGCCCCGGCTTAGCATCAGCCACAGGTTTAACGACTAACGAACAAGGTCAATTGGTACTCACTGGCGGCCAAACAGTGCCGACAGTTGCCGGAAGTGCGATCGTCTCGGGTTCGGTAAATGTATTTGGTCCTTCTGGGAATGCTGGCGGCACAGTCAATATTTTAGGGCAAAAAGTCGGACTCTTCGGCGCAAATATCAATGCTTCCGGGACGAACGGCGGAGGTACTGTGCGCGTCGGAGGCGGTTGGCGGGGGATGGAAACCGTGCCAAACGCACTGGTAACATACGTTAGTCCTGATTCTACGATCGCAGCAAACGCGATCGACCGTGGCAATGGCGGCACTGCGGTAATTTGGTCAGACAATACAACTCGCTTCTTCGGCAATATTAGTGCTCGCGGTGGCATCGCCGCAGGTAATGGCGGCAGAGTAGAAGTTTCAGGCAAAAATGCTTTAACTTTCCAAGGAGAGGTCGATACCCGCGCGACTAACGGTGCGATCGGCAATTTGTTCCTTGATCCGGCAAATATTACGATCGTCAGCGGTAACGGTAACAGCAGCGCGCGATCAACTGGCGGGGAACTCGAATCGGCACCAGAACCCAATGAAACATCGATCTCAGAAGTACAGTTGGAACAGATGGCGGCCGGCAGCAACGTGGTTCTAGAAACCCCCGGCTACATCACCCTCCAAGACTTGCCCGATAACAAACTTTCCCTGCAAGGGATCGCGGGAGACACCGTAACATTTAGATCCGGCGGAGTGTTTTTTGTCAATGACCCCAAGGATTTAATCGAGACTCAAGGTGGCAACATCAACTTTTTCGCCAGCAGCATCTCTCTGGGCGGACTCAATGCTAACGGCGGCAATATCGCTATCACTGCTAACGGCATTGACTTTAGGGGCGGCAGCAATTCTGTCAGCAGTGCGGGGGGAACAATTCGCTTGCAACCCAACGATAGCCGATCGATTCGGATCGGTGGCACCGGCGATATTTTGGGCATTTTGGACTTGACGGCAACGGATCTCGGCTCTTTGGCAGGGGGTTTCGGCTCGATCGCGATCGGGCGCGAAAACGGTAGCACCTCGTCGATCGCGATCGTCGCACCCATTACCTTCAACAGCCCGCTGACACTTCAAGGCAGGTCGATCGCGATCAATAATCGCCTGAGTACAAGCGACCGAGCTAGCTTGACTCTCGACGCGCCTCAAACTGATCTCAACGCCAACATTGCGACATCCGGCGGCGATCTCACTTTTACAGGAAACGCATCCCTTAATGCGGACGTGGCTTTGAGTACGGAAGCTACGGGCAACATTCTGTTCTCCGGTAGCCTAGACGGATCTCACGCCCTGAGACTAGACGCTCAGCGAGTGCTGTTCGGCGCTACAGTCGGTCAAGCTGCACCGCTGGCGAGTTTGAGTGTCAACGCCGGCAGTACCCAGGTTTCGGGCTATATTGCGACATCTGGAGACATGAATTTCAATAGTAACGTCACAGTCGATCGCAGCGCCGCCCTAGCCACCACTACCGGCAATATCGCTTTTGCCAATACCCTCGACAGCAGGCCGGGCCGAGCAAATAATTTGACGCTGCGCGCTGGCGGCAACATTACTTTTGGCGGTCTAGTCGGTCAAACTCAGAGGTTGGGCCGACTCTCGGCTGATGCTGCTAGCGTGACGGCTGCTTCCACAATTACAGCCGGCAGTTTGAGCCTTAACGCGCGAGATTCTGTTACCTTCGGGGGGGACAGCACGGCCGCTTTCGGAGCCGATATCAAGGCAGCAAATGTCCTCTTAGAGGGTAATTTAAGGACGGATGGCGGCAACGTGAATCTGCAAGGAAGTCGCGAGGTTCGGACGGGCAATATTACCTCGAACGGTGGGAGGATTCGGGTTGAGGGGAATACTGTTGCAGCAGGTGCGATCGACTCGTCATCGGCGGGAACAGGAGGCGCGATCGCTCTCCAAAGCAATGCTGGGCCTTTAACTGCGGGAGCTTTGAACGCTTCGGGGGCGATCGGCGGAAATATTGTTGTCACCTCGAAAGCGGGCATTTCGGCTCTCGATCTCAACTCCAGCAGCACTTCAAACGGCAACGGCGGGGGCGTTTCGCTGAGCGCGACAGGTAATATTCAGTTGGGCTTTATCAACGCTCAAGGCGGCACTGGTGGCACTGGCGGCAGCGTTGATGTGACAACCCTCGGTTTGTTTCGATCGAACAGTGTTTTCAACGATATATCGGGCAATTTTTCCAGTATTTCTACTGCCGGAGGTGCGGGGGCGGGGGCAGTCGCAATTGGCCACGGAGGCGGTATCGATCGACCGTTTGTAGTTGGCGGCGCGATCGATAATGGAACCCGGGGAAGCATTAATGCTGGCAGGGGAAACGCCATTTTGCCCACTTTTTCTTTTGGACAAACTTACACGCAAGGAAGTTTACCAAATCAGATTTCCCTAATTACACCGGGCCCGCCCTCTCCTGCTGCACAAATTCCCGCACAAGTTCCCGCACCAATTCCCGCACAAATTCCCGCACCAATTGCTGCACCAATTGTCGCATCAATTCCCGCACCGCCTGTAGTTCCCGTAAATCCTGATCCTCCCCCGTCACTTCCTGCATCTTTGCAAGTAGAATTGCGATCGCAAAGTCGAGACAAAAATTCCCCAAGTAGCCCGGATATTTTGGTTCCTTATCGCAGATTCGATTCGGTAGACTCGGGAGTTTTATTATTTGAAAACACCTTTACTCGCGAGTACGAAAAATATCTTGACTTGCCCGCAAGAAGACCGATTACTAATATGTCGGTAATCTACGAAAATCTTCGCAAAAAAGAAGAAATTACTGGGATTAAGTCGGCGATTATTTATATGAATTGGGTCAGCAGAGCCGATGCAAGCGCGGCCAAAGAGAATGATTCTGTAAGGGTGGCAAGTCAGGATTTATCTAATCTCTTGCCTGGTAAAAAAAACCTCACCTCCGGGTATCCTCGCGTCTTAGAAGATAAGTTGACGCCGAGGTTGCAGCCGGATGGCAAAGAAGTTTTCGATGTTCCTAATGGGGATTATTTAGAATTAGTGTTAGTCACAGCTAACGCTCAACCCCAGCGCGTTTTAATTCCGGCGACAACGCGCTGGCAGGTGTTGCAACTAGCCGACGCCCTGCAAAGCGAAATAACTAATCCCCGCAAAAGAAGCAGCATTAGTTATTTGGATATGGCGCAAAAACTTTATCGGTGGTTAATTGCACCAGTTGCCGCAGAATTGACAGCTTTAAAGATTGATAATTTAATTGTAATTCCGGCAGCAGGTTTGCGGAGCGTGCCGTTTGCGGCCCTTCACGACGGCAAAGGCTTTTTAGTTGAGAAATACAGCATTAGTGTGATGCCGAGTCTGAGTTTAACTGATATCGGCTACGACAATATTGCGGATGATGAAATTTTGGCAATGGGGGCGTCGGTATTTGAAGATAAAGCGCCATTACCGGCGGTACCGGTGGAGTTAGAGTCGATCGCGCCACCCGATCGCGGAAAATCATTTTTGAATCAAGATTTTACTCTCGGAAATTTGCAAGCTCAGCGGGCAAATCGGCCTTTTGGTATCATTCACTTAGCAACTCACAGCGAATTCCAGCCCGGGGAACCAAAAAATTCTTACATTCAGTTGTGGGATACTAAATTGCGCCTCGATCAAATGCGGCAGTTGCGATGGAATGAACCGCCAGTGAATCTGTTAGTTTTAAGCGCGTGCAGTACCGCCTTGGGCGATGCAGAGGCGGAGTTAGGGTTTGCGGGTTTGGCGGTAGCTAGCGGTGCTAAATCGGCTTTGGCGAGTTTGTGGGAAGTCAGTGATGAGGGGACTTTGGGGCTGATGACTGAGTTTTATCGGCAGTTGCGGACCCCCAGACGCGGTAGTAATTTGATGATTAAAGCGGAGGCTTTGCGGCGCGCGCAATTGGAGATGCTGCAGGGGCGCGTGCGGATTCAAGACGGGATGCTACGAGTCGAGGGGCTTTCTATGAGTCTAACTTTGCCTCCGGAAATTGCGGCGCGGGGCGATCGAGTGCTTTCGCATCCTTATTATTGGGCAGCCTTTACTATGATTGGCAATCCTTGGTAATGGGATGTTGAACGAAGAAGGAAAAAGAGGCGTTGCTGAATCAAGATATCAATAGTGCAGGAACTGGAATATCCTGAAATTTTAGGTAATGTATAGCAATCCTAAATAATTTGTGAATTTCTTACTCCCTCCCCTCTTGATAAGGGGACGGTTGGGGTGGGGTAAAAAATTTACGACTCCTCCAAGGATTGCTATATGGAGTGATTTGCAATCGCTTTCATTACATGGTAATTCCCCATATTTATACTCTAATTATGCAGCGCCCAAATCTCCTAGGAAGCTCAACGGCGATCGCACTTCACTCTGTTTTACCGGATTTTGCAGGAAACTGTGCAGCGATCGCACTGCTGACGCGAATGTTTAGCCGTCTTCTTTTTAAGAAATATTAAGAAAAAATAACTTTTCTTTTAAATTTTAAGCTTTTCTTAAGTTTCAGGGTATCGTTTATGTATTAGAGGATACATCTACTTAATATATTGACACTTTCTAAAAAAACAACTGAGTATTAATACTGGCAAGAGGCTGTAAGAATGATTAACTTACCGGGCTACGACATTACCAACCAAATCCATGAAAGTAATAATTCTTTAGTTTACCGGGGACTGAGAAAGCAAGACAACCAATCGGTAATTCTCAAATTTCTTAAACAAGATTATCCGATGCCAGCTTCGTTAGTCAGATACAAGCAGGAATACGAAATTACACACAATCTTAACCTAGAAAGTGTTCCTAAAACCTACAGCTTAGAAAGATACCATAACAGTTTGGCTATCATTTTCGAGGATTGTGGTGGAGACTCATTAAAGCTCTTGTTGGCTTCTCACCAACTTACCTTAGAAGAGTTTTTATTAACAGCTATTAAAATAACCAGAGCTTTAGGTGAAATTCATCGGCATAAAATTATTCATAAAGATATCAATCCCAGCAATATTATTATTAACTCAACCACAGGGCGGGTTCAAATTATAGATTTTGGCATCTCTACTGTTTTAAAGCGCGAAAATCCTACCCTTAAAAATCCTAATGTTTTAGAAGGCACTCTTAGCTATATATCGCCGGAACAAACAGGTAGAATGAACCGAGCGATAGACTACCGCACTGATTTTTACTCGTTAGGAGTTACTTTTTACGAACTCCTAACAGGGCAATTGCCATGGGATTACAACGATGCAATGGAATTAATCCACTGTCACATTGCCAAACAAGCAGTACCGCCCCATCAAATCAATCTAGCAATTCCTAAAGCTGTTTCTAATATTGTGATGAAGCTATTAGCGAAAACCGCTGAAGCCAGATATCAAAGCCCTTGGGGCATTATCGCTGACTTAGAAGAATGCCTAGAACAATTAAAAACTATGGGAGGAATTGCAGATTTTGCGATCGCCCAAAAAGATATTACAGATAAGTTTCAAATACCTCAAAAACTCTACGGCAGAGAAACCGAAGTTGAAACCTTATTAGCAGCCTTTGAGCGAGTCAGCAGGGGCAGCACCGAAATGATGCTAGTATCCGGTTACTCGGGCATTGGAAAATCCGCATTAGTACAAGAAGTTTATAAACCAATTACTAAAGCGAGAGGTTATTTTATTGCCGGAAAATTCGACCAATATCAACGAAATATCCCTTACGCGGCGGTTGTCAAAGCCTTTCAATCATTAGTCAAACAACTCTTAACTGAAAGCGAAAATCAACTCAATACCTGGAAAGAAAAAATATTAGCTGCTGTTGGCGCTAATAGTCAAATCATTGTAGATGTCATTCCTGAAGTAGAATTAATCATTGGCAAACAGTCGGCCGTACAAGAATTAGGCGCTACAGAAGCACAAAACCGCTTTAATTCAGTATTTCAAAAATTCATCCGCGTGTTTTGTTCAGTTGACTATCCCTTAGTCATCTTTCTCGACGATTTACAATGGGCTGATTCTGCTACATTGAAATTGCTACAAGTAATGATTGCAGATGAGCAAACGAAATATTTATTTCTAATTGGTGCTTATCGAGACAACGAAGTTAACCCATCTCATCCTTTAATGATGACCTTAGAGGAGATGCAAAATCAAGGTGCAAGAATCGAGCGAATTACTTTAGCTCCCTTACACCTACAGCAGATAAGTACCTTAATTGCTGATACCGTTCGTAAAGACACAAAATCAGCGCTCCCGCTAGCAGAGTTAGTGCTCACTAAAACTCAAGGTAATCCTTTTTTTGTCAATCAGTTTCTCAAAACTCTCTATCAAGAAAACCTGATGAAATTCAATTTTCAACAAAGGAACTGGGATTGGAATATTTCAGAAATTGAATCAGTAGGTATTACTGATAACGTCATTGAATTGATGCTGGGAAAATTGAAAAAGCTGCCCGTAGCAACTCAGCAAGTTTTGCGTTTGGCGGCTTGCGTGGGTAATAGTTTTGACTTAAACACTCTCTCAATTATTAATGAGAAATCTTGGGGAGCCACGTTTCAAGAACTCTTGCCAGCCATCCAAGAGGGATTGATTCTAACTACTTCTGAGTTAGGTGCGACTGAATTAGAAATAATTAATTCCGACCTGGTAATTACTACTTATAAATTTTTGCATGACCGCGTGCAGCAGTCAGGTTACGCTTTGATTGACTCAAAGTTGCAAACAGCCATTCACCTACAAATTGGTCGCCTGTTACTGGCAAATATTTCTCCTGAGCGACGATCCGAAAGAATTTTTGAAATTGCCGATCATTTAAATTCGGGTCGGAATTTAATCATTGATGATAACGAGAAAACTGAACTAGCTATTTTAAATTTA
This sequence comes from Microcoleus sp. S13C4, assembly GCF_036700865.1. Classification (NCBI taxonomy): domain Bacteria; kingdom Bacillati; phylum Cyanobacteriota; class Cyanophyceae; order Oscillatoriales; family Microcoleaceae; genus Microcoleus; species Microcoleus sp. S13C4. The sequence continues at coordinate 5,136 of NZ_JAUBPS010000090.1, read as the reverse complement.
ACAGCCGCTCGCAAAGCCAAAGATGCAACGGCTTATGCTGCTGCCAGAGACTACTTAAAATTCGGTCGAGAAATTCTACCGGGCGATATTTGGCAAGACTCCTATGAACTAGCTTTTACCTTTCATAAGGAGCTGGCAGAGGCCGAATATTTAAACGGGAATTTTGAAGAATCAGAAGCTTTAATAGAACTGGCATTTGCTCGGGCAAAATCTGAGCTAGAAAAAGCCGAACTTTACAACATTTTGATCGTGCAGTACACTCTTCTGAGTAAATATGAATCAGCAGTTCAATCTGGATTAAAAGCCCTTCAATTGCTGGGCATAAACTTGGCTGAAGATAATTTAAGTGCGGCGGTTAATGCGGAAATGGCGGCAGCTAAAGCCAATTTGGCAAACCAAGAAATTGCTTCATTAATTAATGCAGAAAAGATGAAAGATCCGGCTCAACAAATGGCCATGAAATTATTGGGTAACATGGGACCGCTAACGTTCTTTTCATCTCAAGAACTGTGGAAGTTGACTGTGATCAAAGCGATTAACCTTTCTCTCAAGTACGGCTTTGTAGCGGGAGGGTCTTACTGTTATTCATGTTATGGAATTATCCTAAATTCAATTTTAGGGGATTACCAATCGGCTTATGAGTTTGGCAGACTCGCCCTGACTCTCAGCGAAAATTCAAATAATTTGTCTCAAAACTGCCAAGATAGTGTGATATTTGCAAATTACTTAAACTGCTGGGTGAGACCGCTCAAAACCACGGCTGAAATTAATAACGAAGGTTATAAAGTTGGCTTGCAATCTGGTAACTTGCAATGGACAGGTTATAACCGGATGTTTCAAACTATTACTTATTTCTTCCAAGGCATGAATTTGAATAATCTCTTGGAAGATATTGGTAAGTCGCTCCATTTTTGCGAGCAAACTAAAAATTTATGGGCGATTGATATTATTGTTGCTAATAAAATAGCAATTTTAAATTTGATGGGCGAAGAGGATGAAGTTAGCGAAAAACAGCATTTAGAAAATTTTCAAAGCCGTAAAAGTATGGCAGCGCTGTGCGAGTTTTATGTTTTAAAAGCGCAGACTTTATATCTTTACGGACTGTATAGTGAGGCGCTAGAATCATCGAACAGCGCTGCTGAACTGATCGATTATTTGATGGGTCATATTTCTAGTGCTCACCATAATTTTTACCGTTGTCTGATCTTAACGGCTCTGTATCCAGAAGTTTCTGAATCGGAGCAAAAAGATTATTGGCAGCAATTAGAAGCTAATCAGAAACAAATCAAAATTTGGGCGGACAACTGCTCGGAAAGTTTCGCACATAAATTCTTGCTAGTGGCGGCAGAAATGGCGAGGATTTCAGGTCGAGATTTGGAGGCGATGGATTTGTACGATCGCGCGATAGCTGAGGCGAGAGAGCAGGATTTTATTCAGAATGAAGCGCTGGCGGCGGAACTTGCGGCTAAGTTCTGGTTGGCAAAAGACAAAGAAGAATTTGCCCAAATCTACTTGACTAAAGCTCACTATGGCTACCAATACTGGGGTGCTCAACGTAAAGTGGAGAGTTTGGAGGAAAAATATCCCCAATTAATAGCGAGAACTTCAGGGAAGACAACCACTCAAACTAAAGTTAATCGAACTACGACGGCGACTACTAGCAATAATTTGGCAGATACGTTAGATTTAACTACTGTGATGAAAGCTTCCCAAGCGATTTCGGGTGAAATAGTTTTGAGTCGGCTGCTGGAAAGATTGATGAAAATTGCGATCGAAAATGCGGGGGCACAAAAAGGTTTTTTGATTTTAGAAAAAGCGGGAAACTGGGCGATTGAGGCGGAAGGTTCGGTGAAGGAGGATGAAGTTAGCGTGCTGCGATCGCTTCCTCTCAATCCAACAGCAGCTTCTGGGGGTACTCCTTTGCTGGCAAGTGCGATCGCCAATTATGTGATTCGCACTCAGGAAAATGTGGTGTTAAATAATGCCACTCAAGAAGGACAATTTACCCGCGATCCTTATATTGCAGCCACTCAACCAAAATCTATTCTTTGTACTCCTCTGCTACACCAAGGTAAGCTGACGGGTCTTCTTTATTTGGAAAATAACCTGACTGAAGGGGCTTTTACTACCGATAGGTTAGAGCTGTTAAAACTGTTATCTGCCCAAATTGCTATTTCTATTGAGAATGCCCAACTTTACAAAAATTTACAGGAGTTTAATCAAAACTTAGAGCAATTAGTGAGCGATCGTACTCAACAATTATCGAACACCCTAGAGGCTTTAAAAGCCACCCAAACTCAGCTAGTCGAATCTGAAAAAATGGCATCTCTGGGAGGATTAGTTGCTGGTGTTGCCCATGAAATTAATACTCCCATCGGAGTGGGTGTCACTGTTGCTTCAGCTTTAGCAGAAAATACCACCGAATTTGCATCTATTTATAAAAGTGGCAAAATGAAGCGCTCGGATTTAGAAGAGTTTGTCGATATTGCTACCCAAAGCAGTAAGTCACTTCTAATTAACCTAGATCGGGCGGCAGCCTTGATTCAAAGCTTTAAGCAAGTAGCAGTCGATCGCTCTAGCGAAGAACGGCGCACTTTCCAAATCCGACCTTATCTTGATGAAATTTTATTACAATTAAAACCAAAGTTGAAAAATAGCCAACATTCGCTTAAAATTAAGGGAGATAGCAAAATTGCCATAGATTCTTATCCAGGAGCCTTGTCCCAAGTTGTGACAAACTTGCTAATCAATTCTCTGATTCATGCCTACGAACCAGGGATTTCTGGGGAACTAATCTTTGCTTGGGAGCAAGAAGGTAATCGGTTAAGGTTTGAATATGCCGATGAAGGTAAAGGTATTCCCCCAGAAAACTTAAGTAAAATTTTTGAGCCATTCTTTACCACTAAGCGGGGTCAAGGTGGCAGTGGGTTAGGGTTACATATTGTTTACAATTTAGTCACCCAAAAACTCAAAGGTGAAATTGAATGTCTAAGTGAGGTGGGAAGAGGAACCAAGTTTATTATTAAATTACCCATGCAAATTGATGCACAAATGTAGAGTTCCAATTCCGATTTCCTGGCAAAGATAACTAAGTAAGTCTACCTCATTAAAAGTAAAATAAGAATGACTGAAAAGGTTGCTGTGTAACGCTTCTCCCTTCTGCCTTTTTCTTAACAGGTTTTCTAACTTTCAACCAAAAAATCCGTAAAAAATAAAGGTGTACAGCAATGAAAAGTGATTTTGACGATTTGTTAAATCAACCATCTCCAGAAACAGTATTCTTTGCCGAAGTAATCGACTCGGATGACGAGATATTGTTTGCAGAGGAAACCACAGAGAAAAAACTGAGTGAAAGCTGGAAAATTTTAGTTGTAGATGATGAGGATCAAGTTCACACCGCTACCGAAATTTCACTAAGGAAGTTTGTCTTTGAAAACAAATCTTTAACCTTCATTAATGCTTACTCGGCTCGTGAAGCTAAAGAGCTAATCCAAGAAAATCCTGATGTTGCCATCATCTTACTTGATGTAATTATGGAAACAGATGATGCTGGGTTAAACTTTGTTAAATATGTCCGAGAATTTTTAGGCAATCAGTTAGTGCGAATTATTTTACGCACGGGTCAACCCGGACAAGTACCTGAAAAAAGCATTATTATCAATTACGATATTAATGACTATAAAACTAAAACTGAATTAACGACATCAAAGCTATACACTACGATGCTAACAGCTTTGAGAAGTTTTTCTCTAAGTCATAAATTGCAGTCTGAAATAGAGCGGCGCGAACAAGTAGAGAAAGCACTCCGTATCAGTCAAGAAAAAGAATACCAAAAATCTCTTGCTTTAGAACATTTTGTCAAAGAACTGCAAGAAACACAACTTCAGTTAGTTCAAAGCGAAAAAATGTCTAGTCTAGGTCAATTAGTTGCAGGTGTCGCCCATGAAATCAACAATCCCGTTAACTTTATTTACGGCAATCTCTCCCACGCCAACGACTATATTAAAGAACTCATTAATATGTTGAATCTCTACCAAAGGTATTACCCGCAACCCGAATCAGAAATTGTCCATGAAATAGAAGATGCAGAGTTACCATTTATCATAGATGATTTACCAAAATTGCTTTCTTCCATGCAGTTAGGGATCGAACGCATTCGCAATATTGTTCACTCTATACGCAATTTTTCGCGGTTAGATGAAACTGAAATTAAATCAGTAGATATCCACGAAGGCATTAATAGCACTTTGATGATCTTACAGCACCGACTAAAAGCCAAGTCTGATCGGCGCGCTATTAATGTGATCAAAGACTATGGTGCATTGCCGCTTGTGAACTGTTATGCCGGTCAGCTCAATCAGGTGTTTATGAACCTTTTAGCGAATGCTATAGATGCTTTAGAAGAGCGGCTAAGTAGAGAAAATGGTGCAGTTTTTCACCCCCAGATTTTGATTCGGACTGAAGTTATACCCGGCAATTCGCATGACAACATGAACTCGGCTTCCCACATCCTGGTAACAATCGCTGATAATGGTGTGGGCATGACAGAAACAGTTCGTGCTAAACTTTTCACTCCCTTTTTTACTACTAAGCCCATAGGAAAAGGTACAGGCATGGGATTGTCCATCAGCCGAAAAATTTTGATAGAAAAACACTGCGGTCAATTGGAGTGTATTTCTACGCCAGAGCAGGGAACGCAGTTTATTATTGATCTGCCGACTATCTGTAGAGCCACTAATATCGCCGTAGCTAATGCCTAGAAAACTTATTTGGCTGAATTGATTGATCATATAGCAATCCTTGCGGGAGTCGTAAACTTTTTACCCCACCCCAACCCTCGCCTTATCAAGGGGAGGGAGTAAGAAATTCACAAATGATTTAGGATGGCTATATAGCAATCCTAAATCATTATCAAGACTATGATACAATTATATGCAATACTTGATTGTGACCATAAAAAAATGAATAACTTACAAATGCCACAAAAAGATAGGGAAAAAGAAATAGCTTGGGAGCGTGTCACTTTTGCGATGAGTATTTATACTTAACTATTTCTTTGCTTAAGCTGTTGCACATTTAAACTGTGATACAAGCATTACCCTTATTTTTGATTTTGCGACCCCATTTAATTATTAA
>NZ_JAUBPS010000151.1:0-2284 GCF_036700865.1 Microcoleus sp. S13C4 | reverse complement strand
TGATAGTTGACCTTCATAAAAAATCCCTTAATTTTCTGACCTGACATTGTAGCACTTATTTGGCAAAATGGTATAACCAAGGTTAGCAAAAGACTCAGCAAATACAATGAAAAAATACAGACCTCCACTGACTGACACAGAATTACAAGAATTAGAAAAGCTATCAACGCTTGAGTTTTCAACTTATAGTGAAGCCGATGTTCGCGAAGAATATTTAATGCCGATACTAAGATTGCTTGGGTATAGGAAAGATTTAGATTATTCAGTTTCTAGAGAAGACAGTTTTAAGCTAGATGATCTGTTTCTTCAGGTTGGATCGACACAAGTTAGGCTTGATTATATTTGTAGTATCAGAAAAGAATACTTCTGGCTAATTGATGCGAAAAAAGGGAAGTGTAAAGATTCCACTAATCCTCCCCAAATTAGAGAGCAAGATGTTTCTCAAGCATATTTTTATTCTTTGCATCCCACTATTAATTGCAAATACTTTGTTGTTTCAAATGGTTGGTACTTGAATGTCTATGATAGGGATGAAATTAATAATAAGCTGTTCTGCATTTAAACTGTATGTCAAGAAATAATCAAAGTCTTGTGAGATGGGCTTCGAGCAGCGTCCCGAATATGCAATTTAAATGCGCGACAGCTTAGTATAAATCCGATTTTAAGCATAGCTCATACTGAAATTCAAGATAAATTTTATGAACTGGATCATATTCTGGCTGCGACCCAACTTATTCCCCATATAAAAGCCAAGCTTTTATCTAATATAGAAAAAGTTTTATCTTCAGAAGTTAGCCTCGAAAGACTGGAAGAATTTGTTAAAAAAGTAGAAAAAATAACTGACAAAGTAAGACCTAAAGTCTTGGATAATTTTAGGTCGAATGCAAAGAAAGAGAGAGAAAGCAGCGAGGCTTTTTGGAAGAATTTGATTGCTAATGCTAACCCTTTGGAAATTATCCAAACTCTTTTTCAGCAAGCATACACTCAAAAAGAAATTAACGATGTTTCAGATGCTCTTGTAGAAAAGCTAGTGAATTCGTCTGAAGGCGAGCGCTATATTTTCATGAGGGAAATACTTATGTTGGAATTAAAATCCGTGAACTACTGGTATTACATAAATGTACTCAACTTTTTAATAAAACTAAATTATAGCAGTATCGCAAGCAATTATAGCAGTATCACAAGCGTTAATTTTACGTTATCTGATAATTTAGGTTGTTCGTCAATAGAAGGACTATTGCATTATTGGATATATCTATTGTTCAGCAGATTTAATAATAGACGCGACTTGAGATTAACAACTCTATTTGATGGTCTTTATCGCCGTCTGTTCAAGTTTTATTTCATTATGCAAAAAACCTCAAGAGATTATCTAAAAGAAATGGTAGAATTGAGCTATTACATTTTACCAGAAGAGACTATAGCTTGGATAGGTTATTCTCCTGCTAACAATCTGATTAAATCAGTGGAAAATGAAACCCAGCGGGCGCTTAGTGCAATCATAAGAAAATACTATGACAAAAATAAGCGACATTTTAACTTGAATCTTGCAGAACAAGAATACTTTCAAGTCAATGCTTTATATAACCAAATATTTGAGCAACAAAAAGAAAAATATTTAATATTACAAAATGAATTAGGTGATGATTGGAGTGAATTACTTTTTTTAGATGATATATTTCGGGAATTCGATCCTATTTTAGCTGCATCATGTAGTATTCTCCTAAGATATCCTCAAGTTGTTGAGGGGCTTCCAGAAAAAAGCAAAGTCCAGATTGGAATAGCAGCATCTATAAAATGTGTAAACTATGCCAAAGAATTATGTCAAAAACACAACCTACAATATTGGGAAATCAAAGATGCCGAAACAAGACAGAAAGCTATAGAATACTACTTTAGTCCACAATACGATCCTGATATATTTTTATCAACTTACCTTACTTAACTCTCTTATATCCGAGATTAAAAACCTGCTATTTTCTGTAGTGCAGGAAGGTAATAAGAGTGGCAAAGAATACAGTTAAATTACTAGATGTCGTTGCCTTAATAGTTGATATTCCTGAATATAATCTGTGGCGCGGACAAGTAGGGACTGTAGTTGAACTGTTGGCGGATGGTGCAGCGTTTGAGGTTGAATTTAGCGATCGCAACGGGCGCACTTATGAATCTGTCGGGCTTTATCCAGAGCAAATAATGGTGTTGTACTTTAGACCTCTTGCGAAAGTCTTAGGAGATCGCTAGTTGGTCTTCAAAGAAAGTTCATAATTATAAATACCAGCGATCA
>NZ_JAUBPS010000150.1:0-2288 GCF_036700865.1 Microcoleus sp. S13C4 | reverse complement strand
CCCTCATTCTCTCCTTAACGGTGGCTCTAGTTTTTCTTGGACCACCGTTCTCATCTTTAGTTAGTCTAAACTACAGTGAGAAAAGGAGGAGTGGATAATTACAGATGCGTTGGATCTCAGTGTTGCAAATACATCAACTGGAGGGTTGACCATTAAGATAAGCACACCGAAGAGAAAGAATAGAGGGTAGTGCCCTGAAGGAAAGGATAGAGTAAGCTACTATTAGAGAGAAGTGTTTACCATTAGTGAGATGACAGTAGAAATTCCCCATTGTCCTAATTGTGGCTTAGAAGCAGTCAGTCGTAACGGTCAAACTCGGCATCAAAAACTTTCATTACAAATGTCGAGAATGTGGCCGTCAATTTGTTTTGAATCCGACCTGGAAAGCTATTACTAAAGAACAAGAAGAGTTAATGTCACGGATGCTACTTGAACGTATTTCCCAGGCTGGGATTGCTCGGGTATTACAAGTGTCATAAGATACAGTACAGCGCTACGTAAATGCCGCTTCTGTTGCTGTTAAGAAGCAAGTGGAGGTGAGTCCCAAGCCAAAAAAGCGCTTGAGTGTTCAGATGGATGAGCTATGGTCGGCAAGTCGATAATAAAGGAAATCAGCAGTGGGTATGGCTGGCATTGGATGCCCAGACTAGGGAAATTGTTGGTGTACACATTGGAGAGCGTAGCGCAGTATCAGAAGAGTGCTTTATGGAATTCAATGCCACCAGTTTACCGTCAATGTGCAGTAATTTATACCGACCATTGGAGTGCTTATGATTCTGTATTGCCCAGCAAACGTCATCGCGCCGTGTAGACAAAGATAGTGGTTGTACTAGCTATATCGAGCGCTTCAACTGTACTATTCGACAACGAGTATCAAGCGTTGGTAAGAAAGAGCTTAGCCTTCTCTAAAAAATTAGAAAATCATATTGCTGCAATGGGGGCGTTTTGTACATCATTATAATGATAATTTACAACTCCCGATGCCTACTTTTATTTGAATTCGGTTGATTTTTTTATCCTTTCCTTCAGGGCACTATCTAAAAAAGCTTGACAACACAGGGTTTCGGCGTACTCTCTTTTTCTGAGAAAGGCTATACATAGGTTTACATAGGTCTTATGGAGCGGGTAGGATAAAAGTATGGCAACAATCGACATCCTAGGGGTTCGGCACGCTTACGATTTGACGGCTCCGACTGCAACTTCCCCGGTTCTGGTATTTGTCCACGGCTGGCTGTTAAGCCGCCACTACTGGCAACCTTTGACCGATCGCTTGGTATCAAACTATCAGTGCCTTACCTATGATTTGCGGGGGTTTGGCGATTCTCAATCGGACGCAGGCGACGATCGCCCATGTTCCGAACCGCTAAATTCGTGCTACACTCCCGCAGCTTACGCTCGCGATTTGGAACTTTTACTCGAAAAACTCGATATATCTTCTGCTTGGCTCGTGGGACACTCTCTGGGCGGTACGATCGCTCTATGGGGAGCCAGCAAATTGTCCGATCGCGTTAAAGGCGTGGTCTGCATTAATGCAGGGGGCGGCATCTATCTGAAGGAAGAATTCGAGCGGTTTCGAGCGGTCGGCAAGCAGCTAGTGACAATGCGCCCCGGCTGGCTGCCTCGCTTGCCCTTAGCAGATTACGTGTTTGCCCGCGATTCTGTAGCCCGCTCGATCGGCAGATCCTGGGGACGGCAGCGCTTAATAGATTTCGTGGGAGCTCATCCAGAGGCAGCTTTGGGGGCTTTGTTGGACTCGACGACAGAAGCGGAGATTCACCTATTGCCACAAATTGTCTCCCAACTCAAGCAGCCTGTTTATTTTATTGCCGGTACTAAAGATAAAATTATGGAACCAAAATACGTGCTGCATTTGGCTAGCTTTCACTGGATGTTCCAAGGTTGTGGCGAGAATGTCCTTCAGCTTCCCGATTGTGGCCATTTGGCAATGGTGGAACAGCCGGATGCAGTGGCTAGTTATCTGCAAAATATTCTGAAAGAACACACTTAAAGGGAATTGGGCAAAACAAAGCCGAGGAATGGGGCATTAAACCGAGATCCGGTTCGGGGAAACGAAGCTCCCAAATAGAAAGTTATAGCAGAAGGAAGAAGCAAGAAGGCTTTAGTTGTTATCTAGGAGAGAAGGAAGAAATTGACCGCATGGGGAAAGTGCAATTAAGAACGTCCTAACCGTCAGGGCGGTTGCTATACAAGAGACCTCTTGCGAAAGTCTCAGGCGATCTCTAATTTAGTCTTTAAAGAAAGTTCATAATTATAAATGCCAGCGATCA
>NZ_JAUBPS010000089.1:0-22313 GCF_036700865.1 Microcoleus sp. S13C4 | reverse complement strand
CGACTTTTTTTGACGCTTTTATTGATTTTAACTATTTTACACTTATTCGGATATTTACAAAACCGGGATGCTCCCAATACCCATGCTTAAGAGAGGGGATATGACGCAGATTGGGGTGCGTTTAAAGCTACCAAATTCCTTCCGCATTTTTTATTTAAAATTTGTTCATTAAGTCCAAGCAAATCACTTGGTTGGGTGCGAGAACACCTCCGACTTTTATTACTTGCAGCTCTCCGGTTTCGTCGGGATATTGTGCTTTAACTTGGGCAATTGCTGCATCTAAACTAGATGCCTGAGCAATATACACCTTCTCAAGAGCACTTAGTACCCAAATAGGTTTGGGCCACTTATGTCGAGGTTGGAGAAGTGAATAGTAAATCACTTGACCAGTGTACTGAACAATTTCCTCGATCGCAGTTTCCGAACAAAACTCCCCCAATTCTGACTCAATACATTGTTTGAGTTCTTTCGCAGGAATTTGCTCAAAAACTGATTCTAAGAGCATTAATGCTGGTCTTGTCTGCTCTAGTTGAGTGTGTTCCTGCACGACTAATGACTCTACGAAATGACTCACCTGGTTGATGATTGAGTCAAAATCTAGCTCCATCAATAAATGACCTAAATACTCCCTTAACAAATTTCTTAGCTTTTCATCAGAGATATTGATACCGCAGGTTTTCAGATAAAGTGAAGGTTTATTACCCAAATTCCGACCGCAGCTAACTTCTCCATTAGCTGCATCTTCTGCTTCTATCAGTTCCATCAAGCGCGGATAACTGGTTGTATCATCTATTGTGGATTGGGGCTGGGAGGGAATTGAGTTACTCATTTGTCTTTCCTTAATGTTTCAAAGTAATTAAGATTGTCGGGTTCTTCAGGATCTGGACCGCAGTCTAGCAGCCCCACTTTCAACTTTCTATAAAATACTAGCGCACCAGGCAGTGCGTGGAAGCCTATCCTTCCTTGGTAAGCTGTTGTACTTTTAAATAGGGTATAATAAAAATTAAGTTTAGTCAATCTCTACAAAAATGCCAGCTAAAAACCATCTTAATTCCCAACAAATAGAGAAACTACAGAAAGCCTTAAAAGAGGAAGAAAAGGCAAATGTCAGAGAAAGAATTCTGATTTTATTATTGCTCAATGACGGAAAAACACAATCTAAAATCGCTGAGTTTTTGGGTTGTTCAATAAATAAAGTATCTTATTGGTGTATGAAGGGAGACCCCGACAATCTAGAAAGTCTAATAGATGAAAGGATGAAGGGAAATCACAAAAAAGCCACCGATAAATATATAGAGATATTATTAGAAACTATAGAGAAAAACCCTCAAGAACTAGGATATGAATTTGGACGATGGACAGCGCAGAGATTAGCAACATACTTAGAAGAATCCACAGGAATAAAATTAAGTGGAGGACAAGTTCGGAGGATATTAAAGCAAAAAAAGTATGTTTACATCTGGGCTAAGTATAGTTTGGAGTCAAAGAGAAATCCCGAAAAAAGAACAGCGTTTAAAATAAAGATAGCCGAATATTTAAAAATAGAGAAAGAATCGCCAGAACGTTTACAGGTATGGTTTTGGGACGAGAGTGGATTTAGTTTAAGAGTCACCAGAAGGAAGAACTGGTGTAAAAAAGGAAGCCGAAAAAAGGTCAGAGGAGACAGAAGAAAAGGCAGAGTTAATGTAATGGGAGTAGTGAGAAATTCGGATAAAAAAAGGTGGGTAGAATTCCTCAAAAAAGGCAATTCATATAATTTTTATCAAGTGCTAAAACTGTTTTATGAAGAGCTAATCAATGAATGGGTATCAGCAGGTAATCAAGCCTCAGAATTTGCTGAAAAAGGAGCGAAAATAGTGATTGTTTTGGATAATGCTAGTTTTCATAAGAAAGAAGAGTACCTGAAAATAATTGAAACAGAAATGCCTAATCTTCATTTAGAATTCCTCCCCGAATACAGCCCAGACTATAACTTAATTGAATTAGTATGGCATTCGGCAAAAGAATATATTGCCAATCGACTTTTTACATCTATTGAAGAGCTAGAGTATTTATTGCATCGCCTCTTAAATGAAGGGCAATTAATAATTAAATGGAATCGCAAAATTAAAAATAAGGGCAATGCTTGTATCACAGTTTAAATGTGCAACAGCTTATCCTAGTTCCTCACTACGAGCGATCGCAAAATCTATTAGAGTTCCACCTACTCCTTTATAAGTGGGAGGATTGCTTATAGCTGGTCGATTCCAGGGAGCCGTTGCTAAGGCTTTGACGTACACCAATCTTCGTCTCAATTGAGACTCAATATAGCAGCGTTTTTTTAAAATATCGATAGTCATTAAACCTTGAGTTATGCCATCACACTCAATGGCATATAGTTCATCTCCTGGTAAAAACTGAGTTCTATAGCTTTTACTAACCCAATTCCAGTATTCATCTTCTTCTCCACTCCCTCGAAGCGTTGGTTGCCACAGGGTTGTCGCATCTTCTAAATGCTTCTCAGTAACGGATGTCAGGATAGCATTAACTACCTGTCGATCTCGAACTCGAAGAAGCTGGATAGGGCGATTCAATTGCCAAACCTAATTATTGTGACAACTACATTATATGTCATAATTTTTAAATTTCAATTCAAGCAATATTTTCCAACTCACCTCCCTCTAAAAATCTTTTTCAAAAGCTAATCGTACAGACGCTAACGCAGCCGTTTGTAAAAAGATTCCAGATGGCAAACTAGGCTGCGACCTTTTAGGCCGCACTTGGGATAGTCAAAACAACTGTTGCCAGCTCTAAAGTTGGCAACTATTTTCAATCAAAACCAGGGTTGGCTGGTTTTTTTAGACCAACCGCCATCCTTTATGTCTCTTACCTTATTCCTAAAGTTCAGGACTTAAATTGATTTACAAAAAACAGACTTATAACTCGTATACTTCCCAAATAAAACCCATCATCCTCAAGCTACCTAATGTCGAAAACTCCTTAAAAATAGTTAAATTTTGTGCATTATTGACACAAGGATATTCTTTCACTTTTTTATAAACGGAACTAATTATGAAACCTAATCCACTAAAAGAGCAGAAACAATCAACCGCTATTCCAACTGTTTTGAGTCCAGACAAACTTAAAATAGCTCATTTGCAAGTTACACTTAAAACTCCTTATCAACTGATCGATACTGCTTTCAATCTTGAAACAGCCCTTCAACCATTCCAACAAGCAAAAATTATCGGTATAGACTGCGAAACGACAGGGCTTGACCCCTACAAAGCCAAAATTAGATTGTTACAACTTGCCATTCCTGACCATCCAGTAATCATTGTAGATTTATGGGCCATTGAACCGAGTTCCCTCGAACCATTACGCTTGCTCTTAGCGAGTCCTGCACTGAAGGTAGGTCACAACCTCAAATTTGAATGGCAAATGCTCGCTTTTGCCGGACTGGAACCATCCAAACCCTTTTTCGATACCTATTTGGCTTACCGAGTGCTGACGGCTGGACTAAAACGCCACCTGTCCCTAGAGTCTGTCACTGAGAATTTGTTGAAAGTAAAGCTAGACAAAACGCAGCAAGTTAGCGATTGGTCGGGAAACTTAACACTCGCTCAACTCCAATATGCTGCTACCGATGCTGCAATCTTACTCCCGCTGGCTGCTGCTCTGCAACAAAAACTGAAAGCTTCTAAGCTTTGGAAAACTGCTTTACTAGAGTTTGCTTGTCTGCCTGCGGTGGCTTCTATGGAACTCAACGGAATGCTTTTAGATAGAGAACAGTGGAAAGTTTTGGGAGTCAAGCTCTGTCATCAACGCGACTCTCTTTTAAAACAAATTAATTCGCAACTCCATCGACCTAACCATCACCACCAAATCTCTCTGCTGCCAGAATTTACGGATACAATTAATCCTCGCTCTCCCAAGCAAGTCTTAGCGGCTTTGCAAGAAAAAGGTATTCCTGTTACTTCCACTAGCTCTCAACATTTAATTCCTTTGCAAGGCGAGTATCCCGTTATTCAAGCACTGTTAGAATACCGCAGTTTATCGGCTCGTATCGATACTTTTACTCTGGGTTTACCTGAACGCATTCACCCGATTACAGGGCGCATTCATCCCAATTGGTTTCAGATTGGTGCTAGATCAGGACGGTTTAGTTGTCGAGAGCCAAATTTAACGAATATCCCCAGAGATAAGGAAACCCGACAGTGTTTTAAAGCTGCACCCGGTTACGTCCTGCTCAAAGCCGATTACAGCCAGATTGAACTGCGGATCATGGCGAAGGTTTCCGGCGATCGCACGATGGTGAAAGCTTACTCCAAAGGGGAAGATTTGCACTCTCTCACAGCTTCCTTGGTGCTAGCAAAACCCTTATCTGAAATTACTCTCGAAGACAGACAGCTCGGCAAAATTATTAACTTCGGTTTAATTTATGGCATGGGAGTTACGAAATTTAAGAATATGGCTCAAGCAGAGCATGGAGTCACTTTAACGCTGCAACAAGCTTCACACTTTCGTAATAAGTTCTTTGAATCCTATACAGGTATCAAACAATTTCACGCCAAAGTTCGGAAGGCCTGGAGCCGAGGTATTCGAGAGAGTCGGACAGTCTTAGGCAGAAGGAGATTATGGTCAAAAGATACTAAACCGCTGCTTAACGAAATGCTAAATAACCCAATTCAAGGGATGAGCGCTGACATTACTAAACTCGCTCTTGGTCTCATTTTTTCACCTCTAAGCTGCACGGATGTTAAACTGATTTGTGTGGTTCACGATGAAATTTTAATAGAGTGTCCTCTTGAAGAAGTGAGGCCAGTTAAAGCCTTGCTTAAAAAATGTATGGTGAGAGCTGGGAATAAGTTTCTCTCTCCGATTCCTTGCGAGGTAGAAATTAAGGTGATGGAAAGTTGGGGAGGGTAAGAGATTAACGGGGAAAGATTGGGAGTGGGGAGGGGAGAAAACGAACCGATGCTATTGCGATTTATCATGCACTCAAGTTTTATCGTAAGCAGATGGCCGATACTCGAATAACTCTTGCTCTCCCGCCGCAAATTTAGACCCATCCCTCCCAGAAGCAGGCCGAGCAAAGGACGCTTTGTTGCGAATCCCCTGGATATCTTCAGAAGAACGCTCAGACGACAGCACAAACAGAGTTCTCTGATAACGCAAATGGGCCAATTCAATTTTACCAGGTCGCCCTTCACAATAAGCTCGCTCAGCACAGCGCTTTACTGCGATCGCAATTTCAGCACTCGTTGCTCCGGCATAATCAGATAGTAATGAATACCACTGCCTGTCGCTCCAAAGATTCTCTTTTCCTTCCCCAAACTGCTCTGGGAAATACTTAGCTAAGTGCAAATTGAAAATCTCATAGCGAGCGCCGCTGTGTGGCAAATCCACAAACCAGATTCCGCCGTCGTCAAATCTGCGGATAAGTTCAGTCGGCAGCATTTCTAAGCGGTTAACAGTAGCTAACATTAACACGGGGCTTTCATGCTCCTGCATCCAGGTGAGCAATTTCTGCGACAGCCGCCTAGCTACACCGCCGTCAGCATTTGATTCCCAGCCAGAAAAACCCTTGTCAAAATCGTCGAAAAATAGCACGCAGCCGCCCAAATTATCGGCTGTATCCAGCATTTTATTGAGAGCGCGATCTGGATTAGAGGAACCTAGAATATTGCCCCAACTTGCTGCTAAAAGCGCATAACCTAGCTTCTTAGCAGCTAGCTTTGCACTCAAACTTTTGCCCGTCCCCGGCGGCCCCCACAGCAGCATTCCTTTGGGAGGTCTGAGGTGATATTTCTTGGCATCAGCTTCTGACAGCTTTAGGACTTCGCTCAAATAAGCGTCTAATAAATCTAAACCGCCAGCATGAGGCACGTCTGGAGAAGCAATGAACTCCAACCCCTGGTCTCGAAGTTGCGATATTTTATGCTCCAATACCAACTGTGCGATTTGGACAACTGAAGCGGTCACAGAGAGCGATCGATCTAACACTAATTCAATTTCAGCAGTTGGCAGCCCTAGACTAGAAACAGCCAGCCGTTTTTTAGCAGCTACCGCATCTGAACCAAAATCAAGGGAACAATTGCGATCGCAAAAATTATCTACAAGAACTTCGACTTCAAAACGATCGGGTAACGGACATTTAAGTAGAGGAATTAATGGACTTAGCTTTGATGGCAGTTGGATGTACTCACCCAGCAGTACCCAATATTGGTGGGCCCAACGCCCTTTCAGTTCAAAGAATGCGTTAGCCAATTGAGAATAACGGCGGATAAGAGGCTGTTCGCTACTCTCTGATTCCAAAATATCTTCTAACAAAAAGATACCGGGGCAGTCATTTTCCAGCAGAAATTGCAGGACATCACTCTCGACAGATAGCTCAGTTTTGCATAAGACGTATTCACTATTATCCATCTGATGAAAAGGATCTGAAACGGTTGTCATATCAGAATGACAACCTAAATTCGGGAGATGTTTATCCAAACATCGCACCTGTTGAAGAGTTGCATAGCCAGGATTCCAATAATAAACAGGTAAACAACACTCACTGGCGTACTGATGAAATGATGACAATATTTTTTGGCGATCTGCACTGTAATATTCGAGGGCAAATATTTGAGTTTGAGTCGCTCTTAAATTAGACCAAGCAGTGAAAAATTTCATGAGGTTATACATCTAAATAGAGGATATTTAACATAAAAGTTTAACTAACATAATTAAAATTTAGCTTCCTGCTAATGAGCGAAATACTCCCCCTCTACTGGAGGGGGTAATTGTGCCTAACGGCACTCATTAATTGATGTTATGCAAGTTAAATTGTCAATCATGGTCACAAGTAAAAAGCAAACCGCAGCCACTCCCACTCGCTCTCAGTCACCAGTGCCTGCTAAATCTAAGCCACCTGAAAAACAGAACAGTCAAACTGTCGGCAGTAACAATGGAGCCAAATCAAAACCTCAACCTAACCTCAGCTCCGAGCAACTTGCTGGCGAGCTAGTCAAACAGATTCGCAATACAATTCATAAGAAGTACGGCGTGACAATTCAGCGTCGCGATAGCCGTATTTCGACAAAGGTTGGCCACGCAATTCGCGAAAAACTGGGATTGGATATTCAAGCTCAGTTGAACAAGCGCAACGGCAATGGCAATGGTAAAAAGTTCGACTGGCAAGAGTGGAACAATACTGTGTTTCCCAAGCTAGTTGGCCGACCCGAGGAACTCAAGTATGATGTCGAAGTTGTTGCCTTAGCGATGAGCCAACTTTACGATACAATTGCTGACAACCCGCAAGCTGCCATTGCCGATTTAATGGAGTTCAATGCTCAAAGCTTAAAGCGCCGCAACGAGTTAGCTAAATCCTCTGAAGAAGATACTGAAGAACTCGATGACGACGACGAACTCGATGATGAAGATGATGAAATTGATGACATACTCGATGAAATTGATGAGGATGACGAAGACGAGGAAGGCGATGAGGATGAGGATGATGACGATGAGGAGGATGATTTTAGTTTAGATGAAGACGAAGAATTTGAGGAAGACGACGAATAATTGCTAAAGTTTGATTAGAAAGCTCTGCTGAAAAAGCAGAGCATTTTTTTGCCTCTATCGAGGCCTTTTCCACGAATTGCGATTCAGGGTAATGATTGTCGCCACCGTCCGAATCAGGACGCTCTGGGAAGCATACCCAACAAATTCACAATCAAGGAAATTTTGACCTTGGTTGTGAATTTAATTTTACCCACTCACCCACCCACTAAATTTTTTGAATTAATTGTAATTAGCAGACTGCCGTCGCTTTAGTTGTGAAAAAAAAACACGCTTGAGGGTTAATCATGGCTAATCGCAAATCCGCTCCAACTCCGATGCAAAAGCAATTTGCAGAAACTCTTGAAGAACAGCGCTTCGAGATGTTTTTGCACGTTGCCCGCGAGTTAACGGGACGTGCCAAACAACGACAGTTACAGAAAGGTAAAGCTCTTGACTGGGAAGCGTTCAATACTTGGTTTAACAAGCAATATGAAGGCTACTCGGCTGACGAGATGCTTGAAGAAATCTTGAGCAACGTTTACTGGCTTTCATCTGAACAAGCAGTGATTGACTTGCACTTCCGTTATATCGAGTCAGCAGTCAAAGCTTCTCATAAGAAAAAGGCGACTGACGATAATGAAGAGATTGATGATTTTGTCAAATAATCAATGACGACCCCCAATAAAGGGGATAAAATCCTGCTTGGAGCAGGATTTATTTTGCCCGCCCACCCACCGCGCCAGTTCCCTTTGCGATATTTGAGATCGCATTCTCAGAAGGCTGTAGTAAGGCTTTGATATTAAACGCGAGCGCGTTTGAGAGATGTTCCACTTGCAAATAAATTATAATCATGTACGAACATATTCAGCATTTTCTCACCCTCACAATTGAAACTGTGGTAATTTTTGGTTACGGTGGCTTAATTGTTCACTATATCGCTACGCTGTTAGCATCGAAGCGGATGAATCCTTCTGAAAAACTCTCAGCAGAACTTGCCCCAGATTTTGTGCCTCTTCTCAATGAAATTGCTTTCTTTCCTGCTGTTGCCGAAGGTGCAGCAACTCCAGAACCCACAGAAGAACAGCGCCTCACCTCTTCGCGACAAGTTAAAGCCGAATTTGCTTCTAATATTCAACTCGACGATACCGACACATTAAATCTACCCTTCATTCAAGTCGATAGCCTCACTCTCCGACAATGCCGCACCGTTATTCGAGGACTCAATTCCACTCTCCCACGAAGTGAGCATATTCGCCTGAAACTCAACAAAAAAGATGTGCCAGCAGATTCGTTAAAATTTCAAATCAAGAAGCACTTTGAGCATCGACCGCAGCAAGTTGTCTCCCTAATTGAGCAAATTTTGAGAGCTAGTTAGCACGCTCGGGGAATCAACAAGCCAATTATTGCTTTCTATCAATAAAACTTTTGGTAACGAGTTGATAGAAAGTTTAATTGAGTGAATCGTCCTTTTCGTGACCAAGCTATTAGTTACTTTCTTCAGCGCCAAGGGGAATCAGACCCTTGCCAATCTGTTCGCTCAACTCGTTGAAACTCAATCCCCGTTCAATTGCGACCGCACGAATTCTCTCCATCCTACCGACGTTACCTGGATCTAAGCTAGATAGCAGCATATCTGCCGGCCGCGAAGATTTGTTGCGCTGTTAATTGCAAGTTGGGAAAGATTGAGGAAATAAGCAGATCGTCATTTTGAAACAACTGTTTTTGATACTCATCTTCTCGTAGCGTACAAATTGTAACTGTCGGTTGTTTGGGTTTGCCAATATATTCTCTGCCACCAATGCCCAGATAGTCAACAATCCAATACTCAGGCACTCCAAGCAGGGCGTAATCTTCAACTTTGCGAGCGTAATCGTTTTGCCAGTTGGTGCTAACGACTTCAGCAATCAGTTTAATAGAAGAACCTGATGTAATTACAGGTTCTTGTTGCCACAAAGGTTCATTAATTAGTCGAGTTTGGTCTAATACAAGCACATCGGGGCGAAAGGCTGTTGCTGTTCCTAATAGTTTGATGAGACAGCGAGGGGGGATAAGGTAGGGTAAATCCAGGTGGTCAATTTCTACATTTAGTTTTCGTCCCAAAAACCCGGAGACTTGTTCGTGGGGCCCTGTTGGTTCCATTTCGGTTAATTCACCATCAATCAGTTCGTAGCAATCGCTGTCGCCGTAGTTTGTAATAAATTCATCGACAGTTATAAGTTTTGGAGGTGATTGAACCATTATATTTTTTCCTGATACATTTATACGGCACAAAACCGTAATTTTTAACAAGTTTTCACAGATAAAAAACCCGTCATTACTATCAATAAAACTTCGAGTAACGAGTTGATAGAATTTTTTTTTTATCTAACCTCCCTTTCCATATCTGGCGATTAGTTACTTTTTTCACCATTGCCAAGGGGAATTAGACCCCTGCCAATCTGTTCTATCAACTCGTTGAGGCTCAATCCGCGTTCAATGGCGATCGCGCGAATTCCCTCCCATCCCACCGACGTTACCTGGATATTTCTTTGCTTCTTGGGTTCTTCATAGCGGGGTTGTCCCCCAGAGCGGTTGAGGTTGGCTAGCGAGTTGGGATGGGGGTGAATTCCTTTCCTGGGTGACATAGCGTCGATAGCATTTCCTTTTTTTTACTATTTTCGCATTTTCTGGAGGCTTCTCGACGATAACTATGTTAGTGTTGAATAGTTCAAGAAAATTCCTGCCCGCGCTGACTCCCCTACTCCGGTTGCGGTCGAGCGCGGGCGAGCCTTGCATTCAACAAACTCGCCAGGAATGCGTCAAATGCAATCAGAAGCAGACGATCGGGAGCCGCAAGCGTTAATTGTTTTGCCGGGGGGTATTGGAGGGTGTACCTCTTGTGCTGCGAAACAACTGCGAATCGACCCCGAATTTCAATCTCTCATTCCTCCCCTGAGTAAAGACGAAAAAGCCGCCCTGCAAGCGAGCATTCTGGAGGAAGGATGCCGCGATCCGTTAGTAGTCTGGGCCGAGGAAAAGCTTCTCATCGACGGCCACAACAGGTTCGCCATCTGTACCGCGCACGGCATACCATACAAAATTGTAGAGATGTCTTTTGACAGTCGGAATGCAGTCAAGGTCTGGACGATCGCCAACCAACTGGGACGGCGCAGCTTGACGCCAGAATCCGTTAGCTACCTGCGCGGCACCTGGTACGAGCTGACCAAGGAATCTCACGGGGGCAAGCGTTCGGCAAACTGTCAAAATGACAGTTTGACAGACAAAGTATTGCCAGATAGAGCAAGCTGTCAAAATGGCAGCTTGACAGACAAAACAATGCCAGATGAGGCAAGCTGTCAAAATGACCACTTGACAGACAAAACAATGCCAGAAGGAGCAAGCTGTCAAAATGACCACTTGACAGACAAAACAATGCCAGAAGGAGCAAGCTGTCAAAATGGCAGCTTGACAGACAAAACAGCACGAGAGTTAGGAGAACGGTTCAAAGCTTCCCCCAGAACGATTTACCGGGATGCCCAATTTACTCGAGCTGTGGATGCTCTCAGTTTTATTGGAGGGGACGAAGTGAAGTGGAAAATACTGAATCGCTCTGCTGGGCTGACCAAGAAGCAGGTCATCGCTTTGGCAAACGACACTCGCAGCAATCCGGCTCAGGTTGCCAAAACTTTACAGGGGCGCGACAAAAAAGTAAAACCTGAAGGCGAACCTAAGATCGCCCACCACCTGACGCTCAAAATTGGTTCCTTGGTGGAAGTGTACGCGCCCGATCGCCAAGACGTTAACGGCCGGTTAGGCCGCATTCAGTCAGTCGGGGAGAAAACCGCCACTGTGTGGATGCGACACATCCCTACTATTACCGTGCAGTCATACACCTTCAAGCACTCCGCTCTCACTGCTGTACCGCTAGACAATCAACCCGGACTTCAAGAAATTTGCGATCGCACTGACCGACTTCACAAATTAGGAAATCTAGATCCTTTTGAGATAGAAATCCTCAACTTGTTAGAAAGAACAACGGCTCTTACTCCCACCGAATTGCAGTATTTAGAACAGATTGAGGATAGACACAAACTTGATTGAGTGCCTCACAACTATTTTTCATTTTGAGAAAAGCAATAACTTCGGAAAGTTTATTTGATTCACTTGACAGTTCAAACACTGAGTCAATCAATTTTTGTTGAGCTGCTAATTGTTGCAGTGAATAACAAGCCATCGCTCGCACTCGCTCGGGAGACTTGCTAGCATTTTTAGCAGCAAACGGTCCCCAGAAAGCACTCAGTACAATCTTAATCTGTTCCGATATTGGGTATGGTTGACTCAAACAGTAATCCCAAACCATCTTATCGAATGGGTCGTCTAGTGCAACTAAAACACCCGATATTTGCGACTGCACTTGCTTCGGATTTTGGTCAGATAACGGCTGATTGTTCAAATTGGCCATCATAGATTTCTCCTGGTAAGCTAACTTATTTACATCCCATTCTCGATTTTAGTATTTGCCATCAAGGAACAAACTTTCGTTCTTGAGGGGAGCGAATCCACAAAGTACAAAATCCTTTTTGTGCAGGTTTACCCTCTACTGTCAGCGTCACCCCCAATCGATTTATCTCAGTTTCACACAATTTTTTGCCACCTTTCTCGCTCAACAAAGCTTGATTCCAGCTCATAAGTTGGCGAGCATATTTCCCTTCATTGCTTGTTGCCCACTGAATTGTATCCGCGTTCTTGCGAGCAAACTGACCCTCTTTGCTCAGCCCCCATTCGAGCGCTACGGCTTGTTCTAAAGTGAGCTGGCGCGGCCCTTTTGGGTCGAGTTCAGGCGCTGGAATGAACCGGGGCACAGCTAACCCGATAAAAGCGCCAATCGCCATCGCCCCTAACACTACCCCGCTCCCAAAAATCACCGACCAAATATCGTGAGCAACTTTTTCTAAAGCTGCTTGTCGCACTAGGGTGTAAACTGAGTTGGAAATGTGGCGATGTTGCACCTTAACAGCCGCTTTTCCCTGCCGTTCTAAAAACTCCCTGCTTTCTTTTTCCCAATTTTCAGTAAGCTGCCGAACTTGTTCCAATTCTTGAGAGATGACAGCTTGAGAATCTTTCAAATCACCTTGCCATTGAGATTGCCAATTCTTGAAAAACTGGTCAATCTCTTGCGGTTTTTTTTCTAACAGCAGTTCGAGTTGACCTGTAGCCAGCAATACGATAAAAAGCGGGTCATTTTTATTGAGACCGTATCGGTAAGCTGTCTGAATGACATGAGAGCGAAATTTGGAGTCTTTGCCCTTGAGTACCTGGCTGATTAGTGACTCAGTATCTCTCTCGTACATGGGAGGGGCAGATAAAGGATCTCTGTTCAGAGCTTCTCTTTCCCTCGAATCATCGTCTATGAGTTCCCAAAACTCCTCTTCATTTAGCTTACTCCCATTTGATTTCAACTTTTCTTCTACTGCATCTTCTGGGACTGTATCTGGAGAATCGGGCAAATTTTGCGAATTTTCAGCGGATTGTATGGAATTATTTTTGGTATTATTAAGTCTTCCCTGTTCCCTTGGCGTTTCCAATATCTCGCCAAACTCTTCAGAGTCAACTTCGGAAAGTTCTTCTAAAAGTCGATCGGACATTTAACCTCCTACCTAATCAAAATCCTAATCTTTATGCTGTTCTGCATCGCGCATTCTATAGTGTGAACTCATATTTTGTCCGTCTCCTAACGAGTTCATCACCCATTGACTGTAAAATTTACAGGAATACCCGCAAATTATCGGTTTAGACACTATCTGTAGTATTAAGATGTGTTTCGCCACACCCAGCCCGCTGGCCCAGTGGTGAAGAAGTTTTTGAAACCCTGGAAATCTCGTAGCGGGCGATCGATCTTCTTACTTTCAGAATTTAAACGCAATAAACAACGTTTATTGCTAATATCCAACGCCTGGGATAACACAACTGCGTTGATTGCACTCAGCCAGCGGGCTGGTTTCGGCACACCCTATCAGTAGAGTCTGTGCGTAAGCCTTAATTTAGATTCTTAAAAGCTTACGATACCTTTTTTACAAATTACAGCCTCCTGAGACTTTACAACCTGTTGCTTATTTAGTTACTCATTTTGTTGCTCATTTTCTCTCTGCATTTCCTCATTTTTTTTTTGTTCATAGGGAGCGATAACTTCTTTTTTATTGCGATTGGGTGCGTTGTTAAACAAACCTACATCTTCTATCAGACGGAAACAGTCTTCCAGAAAAGTATGCAATCGCTGCTGACTAATCAAGAAGAATTCAGAGTGTTTCATTGCTTGAGAAAATGACAACCGCTTCGTATCAATAAACTTGCGCTCTCTTGCACTCAGAGCCGGCAAATCTACCACAGGAATTCGGTAATTATTAATGAGCTTGTTCATTTCCTTATGGCTTTGTACGTGCGACCAATCTTTGCAAACTCCAAAATTGCGGACAAAAATGTGATTGAGCTGACCTTCAAAGTAGTTGAAAGAGTCAATAAACATTTCAATGCTGTCCGTCGTGCCACCGCAAATAAACCACTTGCATACCTCAACTCCTGACTGCTCTTTAAAATCAGGAGAGGTTAAATTAGCTTCGTCAATCCATTTGTTGATAATGCTGTAAACCCGAGCTGGTAAATTGACAATCACAGGAGTTTCTACTGCTGTTTCAAAAATAATATCGATATCGAAAAACTTCTCTTCATCTTCAACTAAAGCTACGATTTTTGCATTGTGTTCAGGATAGCGCTGCTGCACGTCAGGATTTTGAAAATCACCATCAATTAACGTGTACAGCAGTTCATACTTCTGATTGAATTCAACCAGAATCCGAGTTAGCATCGACTTGCCAACGCCACCTTTCTCGCCGTCAACCAAGTGAATCATGTTAGTCATTTCATTCCTCCTTGCTGGATGTCGATGTCTATTCAAGACTTAATAATTTTTAACTAAAGCTAGGCCCGACCATTGCCGGATCGAAACCAGCTAAGTTAAATGCGCTGTTTTCAAACTCAACTTCTCCCGAAAATTCCTCGGGTTCTTTTTCTTCGGGCAAACTTGCGGGATTTGAACTCTCAAGGGCAGTTAATTCCGTAGCAATAGATGCACCTGAATTCGATAAGTGAGGGAAAGTAGCTAAAGGAATTAAACCCGAAGAAATACCAGGGGCAATTGCTCCTAACTCGGTACAGTTAAATCCCGCATCTCGACAAACTTCATCTATCTGCCTAAGCAAAAAATTAATGCTTTCTCGCCTCAAATACTCTAACTCTGTACTAGAATGACTACCGCTATTGCGTAATGATGCTAACAGCCACCGCGCTTTGATTAGAGGTAAAATCGTTTCCTGTAAACTAAAAAAAGGATGATTTTGCAGGTAAGATAGCAAGATAGCGTCTTCGGAATCGGGCAAAACTTGACAGCGCCAGCAAAATTCCTTGTAACGTTTTCTAGGCATAATTCCTCACCTTCTTTCCAGCACCTCGGTAGGGTCCTCCCAATAAGAGAGCTGCATCTAAGTTTGCTTCTGATTCCTCTAATGAAGGTTCTGTATTGGACGACTCCTCCTCCTCACTCCATTTATTAGAATCATCTAAGCAGCTATGTTTGATACTTGAATCAGCCTTTTGTTGAGCGCCGTTTTCACTGTTTTGTTCAGTAATATCTTCAGTCTTTTGCTCAGTAGATTCCTCAAATTTTTGTTCAGTAGATTGCTCGGATTTAGCGTGAGTAAATTGCTCAAGTTTTAATTGAGTAGGTGGCTCGGATTTTGGGTGAGTAGGTTGTTCAGATTTTGGCTTGGCAGATTGTTCAGATTTGGGCTTGATAGATTGTTCAGCACATTCTTTTACACTCTGTATATCAGTTGGAGGGAGTGGAGCATCTCCTGAAGTAGAAGTTGTATCTTCTGCCCTCTGAGAAGTTGCCGCAACAGAGCTTTGCCTCAGTACCTCAAACTGAGATTTGAAGTAAGAAAATAGTCCGTAAACATCAGCTATGCGGCAACCTAAACCATCAGGATCAAGTGTTTTTGGCACTGTTATACCTGCGTGCCAAGACAGCGAATAATGAGAAAACTGATTTCGCAGTTCTGGCTTCATATATTCAGAAGTACCCACGCAAAATACAATTTCATCTAAATCGGGCGGCAGCACTTCATTAATCCAATGAGATAGCATTCGAGCGTAGTCGAAGCGAGACAGCTTGACTGCTTCAATCAATTGGTCAACTTCTCGATCTTTAGCTGTTTCCTCTCGATTCCGAGCAATTCGGTAAAAGTAAGGGCGGTTGTAGCTTACGCCCGCTTGAGCGATTGATAAAGCCAAACGGGAAGCATCGTAGTTAGATGTTCGCTCTTGAACTAGATCCACCAACCTTACCATTCCTAAGTCTGAAGTTTTGCCCTTACCGACAGCACCGCGTGCCGAAACTATTACCGAAGCATTGCGAAATCCTACCATAACAAAGGCAGTTACCCGCTGCTTGAAGGCTGAACCTAAATTACTGTTGTGGATCAAAGCAATGCCGCCGCCTTCTTGCAAAGCTTGGGTTTTGTCCAGGGTAACGGAGAGCTTGCCTGTGGGTGTTTCAAATGAAGCAGAGTATTGACTTAATATCTCAAAAAATTGCTTGGAGTCATTAAACTCGCCTGGGGGCAAGAAAACGGAGATCGCAGCGCTAAATTGACTGCCTAAATCTAACTTCCGCGACACTACCCACAAAGCTGCTAGAGCTTTGTACAAAGCGCTACTGTACTTCAGTCCCGCTAAACCGATGTGAGCATTGAATTGCGATGCTGCTAGGTAGCCAACGGCTCGGCATTCATTACCAATTGCCACCCAAGCAATATTTTCGGGAGATGCTGATGCGAGGTTGGGTTGTGTGAAACAATTGGCTATGTCTTGGCTCACTGGCCCCACCTGCGATTCCATTACAAAGGAGTTCGCTTTACTGCCTGCTTGCGAGCTTTGGCAGAAAACTCTAGTAGATAAGCCGCCAAAATCTATAGCCAGAATCGCATCTGGTATTGAGGATTTTTTCTTCATAAACGCTGGCTTTTATTACGTTACAAAATGATAGTATTGGCTTCAGTTTAAGTCTGACCTCACCAAATCCGGTGGTTTTGGATAATTAAAATAGCCCCCTCCAAATGGCGGGGACAGGCTGCCTTTCAAGGAAAAAATCTTGGGTAGATTATCAGGGAAAGAGCTTTAGAGTTGTAAGAAACGGTGTAGGTATTGTGAGTGAGATACCGAGCAGGTACGCCCAAAGTATCTTCAATAAAGTGTTTGAGTTCGGTATGGGAGTAGCACTTCTCGAACGTACCCCACTTGGTAATTACGCCATCGTTATAAGCAATACCCGCATGATTGGTCGATCGCGGGCGTGATAGCACTAACCACCAGAGTTGGGCGGGTTAAGTGGTAAGCAGAGGTCATACTAAATCAACTTAATATCAAGAGTAATTTTAAATATACAAATAATTTAAATTAAAGGGCTACCGCTAGGGTGTAAAAAATAGGGAGTAAGCTATGCTCTACGCTTTGATTAATTCAACAGGAATCCACCGGCTGGAAGTAGAAGAAAAGTTGGAACTGGCAGATTTGCAAAACCGAGTGGGCATTGCAGGTGAACCTGCGTTCATAGAATATGTCCCGAATCAATTTCCAGATCCCGCGATAGACCTAATCTGTGGTCAGTAACCCACCCCTGAAGGGGATGGGCTTGTAAGAAATTGCAAGCCGTACTGACCAGCCTTAGTCCTCAGACTACGTTTTGTGAGTCAAGACACCGGAGAATGCGAAGCTAGTTTTCCGCTCTGTCATTTGCAGTTAAAAAGCGTTAAGGTCACTGACGCAGTGCTGCAAGTCTAAAAAGCTCACTAAACATTGGCGAAGCTAAATTTACCCAGAAATGGAGTGGCAGAAATGTCAAATTTCGTATTCGTTATCGACATTAACAAACAACCTTTAACTCCTGGCCACCCCTCGGTAGCAAGACGGTTGTTAACCTCTGGTAAAGCTGCGGTTTTCCGCAGATACCCATTTACCATTATGCTCAAGGTTTCAAAGAATGAGGTCACACCAGAGCAACTAACTCTTAAGTTAGACCCAGGCTCCAAAACAAGCGGAATCGCTTTATTGCAAGGCTCTAGGGTGCTGTTTGGCGCAGAATTAGCCCATCGGGGTCAAGCAATTAAAGCTAGTCTTGAATCTCGTCGCTCTCTACGGCGCGGTCGTAGAAACAGACATACTCGTTATCGTCCAGCAAGGTTTCTAAACCGGAGTAAACCGAAGGGATGGCTAGCGCCATCTTTGCAGCATCGAGTTGAAACAATAATGACTTGGGTGGCAAAACTAATTAGATTTGCACCAGTTGGTTCAATTGTTCAAGAGTTGGTACGGTTTGATTTGCAACAATTAGAAAACCCAGAAATCTCTGGTGTTGAGTATCAACAAGGCACTTTGCTTGGTTATGAAGTGCGGCAGTATTTGCTTGACAAATGGGATAGAAAATGTGCTTATTGTGGTATCGAAAACGTGCCGTTGCAAGTTGAGCATATCCATCCCAAAGCTAAAGGTGGTACTAACCGCATCTCTAATCTTTGCCTTGCTTGTGAGAAGTGCAATATCAAGAAAGGTACTCAAGATATTGAGAGGTTCCTGGTTAAAAAGCCAGATGTTCTCAAGCGGATACTTGCCCAAGCGAAACGTCCTCTTAAGGATGCGGCAGTAGTTAATTCAACCCGTTGGGCTTTACTGAATCGGCTCAAAGAGATGGGTTTGCCTGTATCGACTGGTTCTGGTGGATTAACCAAGTTTAATCGCACTCGACTGGGATTAGCTAAATCTCACTGGATTGATGCGGCTTGTGTTGGGCATATTGAGTCTTTGGAGGTTTTGACAAATCAACCTTTGTTAATTAAAGCAACTGGACACGGTACGCGCCAAATGTGCCGAACTGATAAATTTGGCTTTCCATCCCGGTACACTCCTCGCAACAACTTTGTCAAAGGTTTTCAAACTGGCGACATTGTGAAGGCGGTTGTAACCAGTGGAAAGAAAATCGGCACTTATGTTGGTCGTGTTGCTGTTAGAACAAGTGGCTCGTTTAATATTTCTGCATCTGAATTGGTTCAGGGAATTGGTTACAAATACTGCCAAATTGTTCACCGAAAGGATGGCTATAGCTATTCTTTCTCGAAGACTCACTGCGACTAAAGTCGCAAAAACTCCTCCCATGCCTCAAGGCGATGGGTTTCCGTTTTGGAGAATTTTATGAATTGCCCGAACACGCAATTTTATGCGACACTGTTCGCCATAAAATGTATGTCGGCGCGTACAAAGAAATCGATTATTTCCTGTTACAGCAGCATCCTCATGAGCCGTCCCAGTTGACTGCCCAAGAGTTTGAAGAAGCCGTGAAAGCGGTGGAAAGTATGACCTTAGAGCAAATGCAGCGTTTGGGAATGTTCGAGATGTTCGGCAACACCAATCCCCAAGCGCGCCTCGCAACCGCAGAATTGGTGCAGTGGCTAGACCAACAAATCACCGAAGAATTGATACAGCAATATATCCAATTAGCTAATCGGGGTAATTGGACAGCGATAATGGCATTAGACACCCTCAAACGTAGAATCTCGGAAGCTAAGGAACACCAACAGCAATTAGAGAATAACTAAATAACCTATGCCGGGAAAGTATCAATATTACAGCCCCGGCATGGGTACAAAACACCCATAGTGTAGCAAACGCGGAGTTAGCCCTTAAACAAAAATACGAAATTTCCTCTTCAACGGCGAACACGCTCGCGCTGGAAAACTGTAAAGCTACCTTTAAACAAAGTAAACGGACACCAGCGGATTCGGAGCGGATACATTGTTTCATGCCGATTCCAGAGAGCACTCCATAATATCCCAATCGATCGCATCATCGGGGAACAAGGATAATTGCCCTGGCGATACGTTTGATTGACCGCGATTGTGATAGGACAGGTGACACGCGGTACACAGAGCGATTAAGTTTTCTGGGCGATTGTCCTCCGGTATCCGATTGCGATGATGCACCGCTAAAGTTAAAGCACACCGTTCAGATTTGGTTAAACCGCTTTGTTTACCGGGTCGGAGGCATTGTTGATGGCACTTAGCACAGCGCCAAAGAGCGCTTTCTTTTACCGAGAGCGCAATCTCTTGCCAATTGTCGGGATACCTCTTTGGTTTTGCCACAGCTCATTTCTCCACCAATATGGCGATCACTTTTCCTGTCACCGTTCAATCTATTTTAGAGAGCTGCGAATCCCCTAAAAACACCGCTGCAATAAATTTCCAAGTTAGCTTCAATCCATTGAGCGGTTTCTAGATATCCCAAAGCTACGGCTTGAAGTCGAACCATGTTGGCATTGAACATATTAGTTGTCTGTGCTTCTCGAACTGCATCAATACCTTGAAGGATGCGTTCTGGGATTTGGATCGGTTCCTCTGACTCTAGGGAACTAGGCAGCTTCCCCAACAAACCGAGATATTCCTTTACCCGCAGCTCGAAGTTAGCCTCAGCTTCTCCTAAATCGGTGAAGTAACGGCCGTAATAAAATCCCCCATCTTGCAGGTTGAAAAAATGCGTTACCCATTCTTCACCGGTGCGCCATTCTCTGAGAGTAATGCGACCGGGGGCTTGACCGCCATCACCGGGGATAGGATGCGATTTTAATATGGAGTGGCTTTGAGCGTTCATGCAATCATTCAAATAAAGTGAGCCAGTTCGTCCAAGCTTTTACCAATCGGATTGTAGCCCACGGGGAGCCAAAAGTAATCAGAAGCCCAATAATCGCCGCTAAAGTCTTGCTGCCACCAATCGTTAGCTACACCGCCCAAGCAGGTTTTGTATTCGTCAAAATAGAGTTTAATTTGTTGCTTGCTGTTATCCATAAGGTTGGCTTTGAGCGGACTGTCAGTTAGTATTATAATGCAATTAGACACCAAACAAACACACCCCCCCAACAGGAATGAGCCAACCTATTATACTTAGTGAATGCTATGAACGGCAAGGGAATTGATTACTACAGCCGTAAGTTTTTTCCAAAATCAAAATCAAACCCAATTGGCTTAAATGTAAGCCAATCCGCAGGGGTCGCTCCCAATAAACCAGTCTTGTTGCTAGCAATAATTGAATTAATCGCTAGGGGCGATATCCAGCACAATCAAATTTATCTGTCACCTGAGTTAATTGCAGCGTTTCTGAAGCTGTGGGGGGAGCTAGAAATCAACAGGAGAGCCGATATTGGCTTGCCGTTCTTTCACTTAAAATCGGATGGATTTTGGCACTTCAAGGCGAAACCGGGGTTTGAGTT
The DNA here is from genome assembly GCF_036700865.1 of Microcoleus sp. S13C4. Taxonomy (NCBI): domain Bacteria; kingdom Bacillati; phylum Cyanobacteriota; class Cyanophyceae; order Oscillatoriales; family Microcoleaceae; genus Microcoleus; species Microcoleus sp. S13C4. The sequence goes on along the minus strand of NZ_JAUBPS010000089.1, from coordinate 1,444 downwards.
TGTCGAATCGAGCGCAAATAAAGTTAAGGTAAGAAGCATTAGTTCTCTCCGGCAAACAGTAGATTATGCTTACTTAGATGCTGAATTATGGAAGCTCCTGCAACATCCCCAAAGCAGGAATCAGTTGTCACTTGCCCTGATCGATGCTTGGTTCTCAGACAAAACCGAACAAATCGAGCGTTCGCTGCAATTTAATGCCTTCGGTGACTTGCAAAACCAATTATTCTCTACAGGCGGGCGCGTTTATCAGCCAGACGAGATTGCTAGCGTGGGCGAGCAGGAATCTATTGTTAGAGATGGCGCGTTTCGGAGAACTATCACATCGGTTTACGAACACCGCTGCGCGTTTTGTGGCTTGCAGGTGTTCAACACTTTGGAGAATATCGTAGATGGCGCGCACATCAAGCCGTTCGCTAAGTTTTACGACGACCGCATCAATAACGGGCTGAGTTTGTGCAAAAACCATCACTGGGCTTTCGACCGTTTTTGGTTTACCCTCAACGATGATTTCACCATCGTAGTTTCCGATACTTTGAGGGAAGATTCCCCTCACGCTCGCCCCATCAGAGATTTTCACGGCGATCGCATCCTGCTACCGGTGCGAGAACAGTATCGTCCCAGGCCTGATGCTTTGCAGTGGCACCGCCAAAGCTTTTTTGACAAGCAAGCATGATGCTGCTATAGCCGATGTCAAAGACACGGTACTATATAAAATACATAATAAAGACTATTGACAATAGTTAGTTTACGAACTATGTTAATAGGCAGGTAGAGCTATCGATATCAATACTAACTTGGGGTTGAGTTCGGTGGCGGCTGCGTGTTGATTCAAGATGCGAGCAAAGCTCGGTGTTCGGGAGCGACGATATGGATAGAAGCTGCATTTGAGAGTTTGGTGATAGATGGGGTAGCAGCAGACAGAGCGATGTTCAAAAAGGAGGGAAGATGACAGTCATTCAGACAATCCCAGAATCAAGGCGTATTTAAAAATAACTGCATCCCGCGCAAGCTGAAATCGACAGTTTCCTCACTAGCAAGATATTAGATATGTTCAAAGGCAAAGAATACATGACTCAACAGCAGCAAGCCTTGGCTGAAGAATTTGAGGCTGGCATCGAATCGGAGTACGCACTTTGTATAGCCCAGCTCCAAAAAGCCAAGCAAGCGATTCAATGGGCGACGGCGGACTTAACCGAACAAGAGCAAAACTTAGCCAATTCGGAAATCGATGCGCTCCGCAAGTATTGGCACGAGCGGTTAGAAGCTCTCATCAATCTTGTATCCTGGAGAGCGCCAAAATTGCTCCAACACCTCAACGAAAAGTATCTTAAGGATATTCATTAATCAACCTGTGTGCAACGGCAATCTATTAGACCTCTTGCGAAAGTCTCAGGCGATCTCTAATTTAGTCTTTAAAGAAAGTTCATAATTATAAATGCCAGCG
>NZ_JAUBPS010000149.1:0-2310 GCF_036700865.1 Microcoleus sp. S13C4 | reverse complement strand
GTAAATATCATGGGTGGATTGAGATATCATGACAAAAAAAGGTTAAATTTTGTCATAAAAAAAGGAGACTCGAATACGTTTTATGAGCAAATTAATGCCTTAAATGATTCGATAGTTCAAGAATGGAGAGAACAGGGTAATCAAGCTGAAAGTTTTGCCGAATCAGGAATAAAAATTGTAATTATTTTAGACAATGCTAGTTTTCATAAAAAGAAAGATATTCTGAGCCAAATATCAGCCGAAATGCCTCATATTATTTTAGAATTTTTGCCACCTTACAGCCCAGATTATAATTTGATTGAATTGGTCTGGCATTCAGCAAAAGAATATATAGCACATCGACTGTTTAAGTCAGTAGAAGAATTGTCAGAATTACTACATAGATTATTAAATGAAGGAGAAATGGTTATCAAATGGGATCGAAAAATCAAAAATAAAGGCAATGCTGTTTTATCCGGTTTAGCTGCGTAGCAGCTTAGCACGGGCAACGAGAAGAGATTCGCGATCGCACTTTTGACTAAATTCTAGAAAGATCGATCGCACATTTATGACTTCATTGCAACCGGATTAATTTGACTAACAGACTCATGATTTCTCCCTGTTCGGGTGTAATAATGATGCGATTGTCGGGAATGGCGATCGGATGAGTCCAACGAACAGCTTCCTCGTAGCGCAATGCGTGCAGTTGGTGGATAGTTCGCCGTACCCCCAGCGGCGAACCGATGATGACGTGACGGACTGCTTCGCGATTGCCCTCAAAGGTTTGGTTGGTTAAAACATTCGGCGATGTTTGGTTGGATGATGAATCTTGCAACATATAGCCTTTCTCAGAAATATGAGGTATGATGTTACTGACACTCATTCATGAGGGTCAAACAGAGAACACACGATCGAATGAACTCTAATTATATGGTTCAGTAAAGCCACGCGAAAGCGATAGCACACATAATAGCATTTGGGAGCATAACAGTTATGTGCTCAGTATAAATACTGATGATAATTTAAGCTGCTGCTTTGAGATTGACACCAATCATTCCATTTAAGTAAGCTACTCGATGAGCCAAGACTTGCGGGACATTTTGCTCATTCCATTGTGCGCCAGAAATTTTGATACGACGACCAATTTGTTTGATTGCTGATTCCACAGCACCCGAGCCAATCGAACAAATCTTATTTGACTGATAATAGTGGTAATGAACGATGCGTGTTCGGTGTTTGTGGAGATAGACGCAGAAATTATGTGCGGCTTTTTTTGTCAGATTTGCAAAAAGTTGTTTCGCTTTTTCTACCTGTCCCATCCATAAATAAGCTTCGGCTTCATTGATTCTTCGTTGTGAGCCGCCAACCTTATTCAGATTTTCAATCAGATGATACCAGTCAAGGATTTCTCGGCGTTGTCGATTTGGGGCAACTAAAGCGATAATATTCCAAATTCCATCATGTCCATCTCAAGCGACAGGTTACAATCTTAGCGATGGGTTGACTGTTGACCCAATTAATCAGCCCAATATTATCTTGATAAACCGCGATTAATCCGCTGTTGGTGTGCATTGCTTTATAGTCTTTGTAGATACATTCTAGTCCCTGTGCCGTTCTTAATCTAACTTTTCCTCCATCTACACATAATTCTTCAATTAGTTCTGTGACTATCGGCAACTGAAACTCTGGCCGATGGACTAATCAGGCGTTGTGACATGGCATTGGTTTGGACACCGGTGATGTATTCTAAATCTACTGCCGTTTGCTCGTATGACATATTGGCACTTAATCTCAGACAACATTGTTCTAAATGTGGACTAATTCTTGTGCAGGGCTTAACTCCGAGTATTTTAGCTTGTTTTTCACTAATTTTTAGTATCCCTAATGTACTGGTAAGTTTTCTGGTTCTGCCGGAAGTTGTTCCTGTTGATTGCTGAAAAAAAAAGCGGCAATTTCGGGACTGACATACTGCTGAAGCTGTGTCTGAATAGTTTTTTCTATACTTTCGAGCGTCAACTGTTGTTCAGATTCAGCTTCTGTATATAAAATCTCAGCAATTGCTCTGGTATATTCTTGCAGCTTTCTTTGTTTCTCTGGATTCATAATTTTGCGAGAGTGGTAAACATATTTAATTATGGACTAATGAGGGGTAGGGTATTCCTGAGTATTTCTACTTATCGCATAAGTGTTATGCTCCCATAAGCTGTTGCACATTTAAACTGTGATACAAGCATTACCCTTATTTTTGATTTTGCGACCCCACTTAATTATTAATTGCCCTTCATTTAAGAGGCGGTGCAATAAATACTCTAGCTCTTCAATTGATGTAAA
>NZ_JAUBPS010000088.1:0-23082 GCF_036700865.1 Microcoleus sp. S13C4 | reverse complement strand
TAATAGCAGTTGCCCTCAATTTAATAAATCCTCAGCATTTAAGAAATTGGGAAAGCTAACTGTTGCTATTGTACCTCATAACAGCGGGAAACGCTGTATGAATTTTATGAGGTTAAGGTTATGATTTTTATGAATTGACTTAGAGAGCTGTTTATTGAATAATATGAGTAATTTAACCGCAGAAAGCGCAGAGGGCGCTGAGTTCGAGAAGAGAGAGGCGATCGCTATATTTAACTTTCTAGTGGGCAAGAACATTACAGATACTAATCGTGAACTTTATGGAAACTCGACTCACTCAAACTCAGTTAGCACAGGTAGTCGCTGAAATCGACAAGTTATCGCAGCAGCGAGAGTTAGAATTGGCCCCAGATCAGGTAAGAGAAATTTTACGAGAGTTGAATCTTCCTGATGAGCTTTTAGAAGATGCGATCGCCCAAATGCGCCGCCGCGAAGTCCTAGAAACACAGCAGCGACGCAACCGTTGGATTGCGATCGCCTCGACAGTTGTTGTCATTTCTGCGATCGGGATAGGTGTGCTGTTCGGGCAAAATCAGCAACAAAAAACTGCTCAAGTTGTGGGAGGAGAAGACAGGATTGCGCTATCGAAAAAAGGTGGTGACAGCTTTACTCAAGTCAACCGTCTAATCAACCCCCGCATCTACTACCAGGTGACGTTGCAAAATGCTCCGATCGGCAATCAGTTGTCTATGCAATGCGATTGGATTAACCCCAGCGGTGACGTTGTTCATCAGGGCAGGTATCAAACTCGCACGATCGATACTGCGGTTTGGAATACGCACTGCTTTTACGATCTCGGATCTGCTGCAGCCCCAGGCAAATGGGAAGTTCGGATGTCCCTGGATGGGCGCGTCATCAGCAGTGAACCTTTCACTGTGAAATAAATAGACTTATCCAAAAAAGCCTGTTTTGAACAGGCTTTCTGGCCTGTTCCACAATGATTATTGGAGATATCTAAATAGACTTATCCAAAAAAGCCTGTTTTGAACAGGCTTTCCGGCCTGTTCCACAATAATTATTGGAGACATCTAATGGGTGCGATCGACCAACCTTCACATTTTATCGGCTACTGGGGACTGGACGATCGCACAAAAACGCTCAGCCGTTTAGCCCCAGACTACTGCATTCGGCAGGGCAAATTATCAGACTGGGCGATCGCCTCTGCATCTGTACTCACGGCTGACACAGTGACGCTGAATGCTTGCGGGCGATTTGGGCCAACCGATTTACCGGGAGATGCTTGGGCGGCGGTAGAAGCGAAACAGCTACGGCTGGGGCGCGATCCGTTTGGGCGAGTGCCGCTTTACTGGATGCAGTTGGGAGAAACGATTTGGTTTTCGACGCAAATGCAATTGCTGCTACCGCTGATTGCTTCCCCTCAAATTAGCCCGATCGCCCTCCACAGCTATGCTTGCTTTTCCTACGTGCCCGCGCCGTTAACTCCGATCGAGCAAATTGCATCCGTAGCAGCCGGAAGCGAGATGATTTGGGAAATCGCCGATGTTAACGATCGGCCGAAAGTACGGGCGGCGAAGCTATCCCGTAGGGAATCGCTGCCATCGGCTTGGCAAGAAGCGCCCCAATTACTGCGCCGTGAGGATGAGGCGATCGCACAATTGCAAGGGCTGTTGCAACAGGCGATCGATCGACAAGTGGCCGATTTGCCGATCGACGAACCCGTGGGCGTTTTACTCTCCGGTGGCATCGATTCTTCCCTAGTGACGGCACTGCTAGTGAAAGCAGGCTTGCAGGTGCGCGCCTATGCCCTCGATTTTGGTGTGGAAGCCTATTCCGAACTGCCCTACGCCCAACAGGTGGCGGACTTTTTCCAGATTCCGCTGATCCGAGTGGCGGCGACGGGCGATGCAGTGTTGCGGGCGATCGGGCCAACCGCCAAAGCCCTCGATTTACCCTATGGAGATGGCACCACGGCTGCACTGTTTTTGCTCAAACAGGCGGCGGCGCAAGAGGTGCGAGTTGTATTCAATGGCGAGAATGGCGATCAGCTATTTGCCGGATGGACAAACAAACCTTTGATTGCCAACGGAGTTTACAGTGCAGAACATCCTGCCGGAAAAGAAACCTTTGAACAGCAGTATTTGCGGACGTTTCAGCGATTTTATGGTTATGAAAAACAGATTTTTTCGCCAGAAATGCTCGATCGCATCCAGTCTCACGATTTGAGTGTTTACCTGCAAGACGCGATCGATCCCAAAACCTGTCCTTCCCTGCTAGCGAGGCTACGGCGCGCTTCGCTGATGCTCAAAGGTGCCCAAAATATTCAGCCGAGGGCAACGGCATTGGCGTTTGCTTGCGGTTTGTGGGTGCGATCGCCCTTCTGCGACCCCGACCTCACAGCCTGGACGTTTCAACTGCCAGGAGAGCTGCTACTGCAAGGTGCGTGCGAAAAATACATCCTCAAAAAAGCCTCTGAACGCTGGCTGCCGCCGGAAATTGTCTGGCGGGAAAAGCGCGGGATGGGTGTGCCGTTGAAGGTTTGGTATTACCGCGAGTTTTGGGCTGCGATCGGCGATCGGCTGAATCCGAATGTGTTGCGATCGCAAAATTGCTGGCAGCCCCATTTGGCCGACGCGATGTTATCGGGACAACTCGGAGTTGCAATGCGCGATCGCTATATTGGCAACAATCTCTGGTTGCTGCTGATGTGGCAGGCATGGCGAACCGAGGTTTTAGGCGAAATTCCGATTAAGCGATCGCTTGATCATGTGTTTTGGTTGCCACCGGCGATCGGGCAGCGCATTTGGAAATATCGAAGGAGGTTGATGGTTGACAGTTGACTGTTGACTGTTGACTGTTGACTGTTGACTGTTGATTTTACAATCTTCCCTGTTCCGAACATCCGTTAAATAATTCGTTGCCGAACATCCGTTACAAAATCCGTTGCCGAACTTCTTCTATATGACTGAATCTTTGCTACAGAATGAAACCAAAACACATTCGCCGCCGTTCTCCGAAGCAATGGCTGAGCGACTTTTGTCAACTTATGGTTCGCCCTTATATGTGTATCAGGCCGATATCCTCAATCAGACCCTTGAGCATATTACGCGATCGATCGACTATCCCCGCGTTCAGTTTCATTTTGCTAGCGTCACCAACGGCAATATTGCTCTGTTGCAATTGATTCAGCAAGCTGGTTGGGGGCTACACGCGAATACACCGGGGGATGTTTTTTTGGGGCTGAAAGCGGGTTTTACGAGCGATCGCATTGTCTACACCGGCAGTAACCTCAACAGGGCGGATATTCAGCAATTGATCGAGTGGAAGATTGATCGATTTAACTTCGATAGTCTGTCGCAACTCCAAGATTTTTGCGAATATTCCGCGAGTCAAGGGCGATTAATCCGTGCCGAAATCGGACTGCGCCTCAACTCACCGGAATTGACGGGAGACAGTCGGATTGGAGTGCGTCCCGCCGAATTTGAGAAAGCCAACGAAATCGCGCAGCAGCAGGGGTTGAGGATTACCGGATTGCATTTTTATCGGGGGACAGGAACGAACGCCACGAGTGCTTTTACGCAGGCGATTGATCGCCTAATTCCGATCGCCCAACTGTTGCCCCATTGGCGAACCCTCGATTTTGGCGGTGGTTTTGGCTATCCCTATCGAGGCGGCGCAGTGTTTGACTGGGGGGAGTTTGGTGCGGCGATTACTGAACGATTGAGTGCGCTATCTCGCCCGATCGAGTTGGTGATTGAACCGGGACGATCGGCGATCGCAGGTTGTGGCGTTTTGCTGGCGAAAGTTGTGTCGGTGAAGTGGTTGGGCGATAGGCAAATTGTCGGCGTGGATACGACTGTATCAAATCTATCGGTGCCTGCGGTGCACGGGGGCTATCGCGCGATCGCAACTTGGGAAACCGACGATGTATCGCGACATGAAACGGATATTTGCGGCAACACGACTTATTCGCGGGATTATTTGGGGCGCAACTGTTGGCTACCGAAACTCAAAATTGGAGATGCGATCACGATTTTGGATAGCGGGGCTTACGGCTATGCGATGTCGTCACATTTTCTGCACCGCCCCCGCCCTGCTGAGGTGTTGATTGATGCTAAGGGCGATCGATTAATTCGACAGCGAGAAGACTATTCTATTTTATTAAACGGGCAAATATTTTAATTGGGCATTGGGCATTGGGCATAGTTTCTTCCTTCTTCCTTCTACTTATTATCTCTCTTCTCTTCCTCTGCGGCCTCTGCGGTAAAATCATTCCGAAACAAACCCCAACCATATAAATCCATTAAATTAATCAGGAGTAACTGAAATGGGAATGAAATGCGTCCAGTGTAATACCGACAATAATTTGCGCGATCGTACCATCAACTCAGGTCGTTGCAAACAGTGCAACCATCCATTTGTGTTTGATCCCAATACTATCACCGATAAAAAATTCGCATTCACAGATCCGTTTTTTCAGAAGGCGATCGCAGATATTTCCAGCCAAAATATGTTATTTTTTACGCCCAAACAGTTTTTGTATTTGGTGGATAAACGGCTGAAAAATCGCACCTCATCTAACCTCTGGAGGTGGATTTTAGGATATTTAGGTCAGAGCTTTTTCATGGTAATCTTTGGCGGTATATTCATTAGCTATGTCTTTTCTTACGCTGCGGAATTTTTGATTGTGTGGACAGTTTTCAATATTATTTGGATTGGGGTATTTTTCGTGAACAGCCAATCTACCGAGCAAAGTGTTCGCAGCAGAAGAATTAATGCCACAAATTTACAAACTTTAGGAATAATTATTTTAGTAACAGGGATTTCAGGAAGCTTGATATTTAATTATTTTCCAGGATACATCGTAGCCTCTGCACTAGGACTATTTTCCTACTGGCTCAGCATTTCACAAAAAAATCGTCAACAGATAACTCGTGAAATATTTCTCGTCAATGCAGCCCAGAGTAATGAGTGGCTGCAACGCTGGCAAACAGTGAATGGAACAGTAGAAAAACTGCTCCCTGCACCTCGCCAAGAAGCTTTACCCGCCAGCATCGATCCCGAAGTTAGCGCCTACAGTTTCGATCGCGCAATCATCTGCGACAGTGACGAAATCGCCCAATTCCTGATTGCCAACAACGTCCATTTTGAGAACAACTGCGCCATTCTCAGCATCAGTGGCTATCCCCAAAGCATCTTCGACACCGTAATCGAAATGCTGCGACGCAATGCCGATTTAAAAGTCTATGCGCTGCACGATGCGAACCCTGCTGGAGTTAGTTTAGTACATCAATTACGAACCAGTCCAAACTGGTTTGCAAATCAAGCCGTCACGATTTTGGATTTGGGAATTTCTCCCCGTCAAATCTTGGAAACCCGCGATATGTTTGTACAGCAATCTCAAACAATGGCACAAAGCGCTCGTCAATTACCCGACACCGTGAGGCAAGGTTTAACAGCACAAGAACTAGCATGGCTGGATGCAGGTAATTTTGTGGAATTGGAATCTTTTACGCCGCAGCGGTTGTTGCGCGTGGTGAATTATGGACTTGCTCAGAGTGGCGATACGCAGATTAATGACGGCTTAATATTAGTGGATAATGCTGCTGGGTATGGTGGTGGCTATGTGTTTGTCTCCGATAGTTTTGGTTAGGACGTGCTTTCAAACTTTGTAATCAGATAAGAAACATGAACCCAAGAAGAAGTATTTTCCTGTTGTGGCATTAACCTCCTGAATGTATTTTTTCATGCCATCCCTCAACTGAGGACTTTCAATCAGGTCTGAGATATTATCATGCCCCAAACCTGCAATTAAAATAAGTTGCTTGAGATGAGGTGCTGCATCATAAAGCTTTTGGGCCTTGCTTAATCAGAGTATGAAAAAATAACTTTAAAATTTAAAAGCTTTGTGGGTACTGGTTTTTATGACGGGCATATTTAGGGCTTCATACCATAAATCAGCAACAGGTTTTTTTATTTCCCCCCACGGGGGGAAATTTAGTTTAAAATGTGTGAAATTTGCCTTCAACTTTCTCTCGTCTGGTTTTGTTTGTGTAGGCGCGGTTTTTAACCACCAGGACTTTTAACCGCCCGGACTTATTTAAGTCGTATACTCGGCATTAATCTTCACGTAGTCGTAACTCAAATCGCATCCCCAAGCTTTCGCAAAACCGCTGCCATTCCCGACACTAACCTGAATTACGACCGTATCAGCCTTCAAATATTCCCCCTCCGCAGCCGCTTTCATATAATTACTTGCAGCAGCGCGATCGAACTCTTTAGGTTGTCCGTTTTCCATCATCAAAAACTCCCCCAATTGAATCCGCAAATTCTCTTGATCGAAAGGTACACCAGCGCGCCCAGCCGCCGCCGCAATTCTCCCCCAATTCGGATCGCGTCCGAAAATAGCAGCTTTCACCAAGGAAGAACCGACAATTGTTTTGGCAATTTTACTCGCAGAAACTTCATCCAGCGCGCCACTAACTTGCACTTCTACCAAACAAGTTGCACCTTCGCCGTCACGGGCGATCGCCTTTGCTAAATGTACGCAAACTTCTGTCAGCATTGCCTCTAATTTTTCAGCATCTGCCCCCATTTCCGTAATTGCCGGTGTGCGGGATTGACCGTTTGCCAAAGCAATTAGCGAATCGTTGGTACTGGTATCGCCGTCAACAGTAATTTGATTGAAACTTCTGTTAGCCGCCCGACTCAGCATTTCTTGCCATAAATGCGATGACACTGCTGCATCGCAAGTTACAAATGCCAGCATGGTTGCCATATTCGGGTGAATCATTCCCGAACCTTTGCAAATGCCGCCGATGCGGACGGGTCGATCGCCAAACATGGTTTCCAGGGCGATCGTTTTCGGCACTAAATCAGTCGTACAAATAGCCTTAGCCGCCGCATCGGAACCAGTTTCCGATGCCTCAGCAACTAATTGCGGAATTCCCGCCCTCAGCGGCTCCATTTTAATCCGCTGTCCGATGACGCCAGTGGAGGCCAAAAGAATCGATTCTGGAGGAATATTCAGCGCTTCTCCCAACAATTTGGCACTTTCGAGGGCATCTGCCAAACCTTGTTCGCCAGTAGCAGCATTAGCTTGTCCCGCATTGCACAAAATTGCTTTGGCGCTGGGTTTAGCTTGCAAACGCTGGCGGCAGTAGTCCACACAAGCGGCCCGGACAGTGGAAGTTGTGAAGACTCCGGCGGCGATCGCGTCTACCTCTGACAAAATTAAACTTAAATCTGGTAAGCCTGAAGGCTTCAAGCCCGCTGTAATTCCCGATGCTCGATACCCTCTCGGTGCTGTGACTCCGCCGTCAATTTCTTTCCAGTCCGACATGATGACCTCCCTAGTAGCCTTCAATCTGCTGAAAGGGGATTATATCAAGTTTCTCGGCACAAACATCTTTTATGGTTTGTGATGTGTATACTTTGGAGGCTATCCTACTCTCGTTTAGCTCACCCTTTGCTCAAACTGCTCTCTCTACAAGCAGTACGATCGAGATATTACCAATTCCCAATTCCCCATAAAACTAATCGCGACTTCCAATCTAGAGTTAGAACTCAAGAAGAAGTCGCGACGGTTTTGTAATTGACATTATTAATTTTTGGCTAGCAAACCACAAACTCGATTCAACTATCTCGCCGGTGAAAAAAGGAGTTATTTGCGATCAATATTCGCTGGAGAACCAGCATCTAAACCCACTTCAGCAGCCACACGGCTCAGCATGGATTCCTGACGGTTTTTGACGACGTGTTGATGGCGCATCATCAGGGTGCGGGCTTGTTCTTGAGTTGACATAACTGGCTTCTCCAAATAGAGGTAATAGCTTCGTAGGCAGTTGAGGAAATTGAGCTTGCACTAGCTCATGGTGGCGTTGCTGCGATCGTAACTAGCTTGAAAGCTGGGCTGCGGTTTGCCTTGAATGTGGCCCCAGTAGTGCGTATCTTCCATCCCGACTTCGGTGGCGGTGCGGTTGAGCATGGATTGCTGGCGGTTCTTCACCAGTTGGTGGTGGCGCATCATCAGAGAGCGAGCTTGATTTTCGGTAGACATATGCGGTTCCTCGGTATTCTTTAGATTAATGTTGAGCTGGTTTTTTCTTCTCTTTTATCACTATAACAGACAATTCTGTATCTAAAGCTACCAAATTACAATTGTCACAAAACTTTACAATTGGGCTATGGGGCGAGAATCTCGATCGAGGTTGCAGGGAGTGCGATCGAGCTTTGGCTAGTTGATTCAGGCCCAACCTCAAGCAGCCGTTGGCAAAATTTGACAATATTCATCTTCTAAGAGCCACATTTTAGCGGCTACCTAATTGCCAAGGGCCAAAATAACTTTATAGTTTGGTTCAGAGTTATAGATGCAGAATTTTGCCTCTCAAGAAAGTCGAATTTGCCTTAGTTAACAGTAAATTTAATAAGTAGCAAATCACAATTAGATTTACAATGATTAACCAGCTATGCTCAAGCATAGTCAACTTTTTGGTAGTCAACTAGATAATAGAGTTGGGCTAAGTGAATCGCTCTCGCCATCCTGAAAAAGCGAGCTTTCTTTGTTGATAAAAATAGATTAAGTCCCAGCAGCCTCGCCACAAAAAAGAGCGATCGTCCTCCCCTAGAAAAACAATCGCCCATTCACCTATAATTTCAATTAACATCAAGTCCCGCCCTTAAGAAACTATGCTGTACCCAAAATTCCTGATATCCCCCTAGCCCCTTTTTAAGGGGGATGCGAGGGGGAGCGCAAGGCTCTGACCTTACGTTAGTTTTTCAAATTGGGTGTACAGGGTAGCCTTTAAGAAGGGTGCACTGGGGGATAAGCGGGTCAATCGTCAAACAGTAGGCTGGTACTACATAAGACGTTAAGTTGACACGAATGCTACTCGGCGACTTCCGCTTCAGCTTCCGCTTCAGGTGCATCTGGCACATCTTGCTTGATTGTCAAATAGCGAATCACTTCTTCGCTCAGACGCATCGCGCGCTCCAGGGTAAAAATTGCAGCGCCCGGAGCTGTATAGTTCATTTGAACGTATACTCCGTCCCGGTGCTTGCCGATTTCGTAAGCCAAACGGCGCTTGCCACGGTGCTGAGTTTCGATGCTTTCAGCACCTTGATCGCGCAAAATAGTTTGATATTTAGCGATCGCCTGGTCTGTCATTTCTTCACCCAAATCAGGGCGCAGAATGTACATAGTTTCGTAAATAAACGGTTTCATGGCAATAATCCCCTTATGGACAACAAGGCTTCTCACGAAGCAAGGACTTATTATCATATCCCAACAATGAACAATCTCAAAACTAAAAAACCAAATTCCCCAAACAACACTCCCTCGCGGTGGAGCACCCTGTGGACGTACAGCATCATGAGCGCGATCGCACTTTTAATGCTGTTTCCCTTGCTGTGGCTGCTCAGTACCTCCCTCAAATCCCCCAACGAAAACATCTTTCAATTTCCCCCGCAACTCTGGCCACAACAGCCAACCCTCGAAAACTTCATCAAAGTTTGGCAAACCAACCCCTTCGGCCGCTACCTGTTCAACAGCACCCTAATTGCCGGCCTCACAGTTAGCATCAACGTCCTCTTTTGCGCCCTCGCCGCTTACCCCTTAGCCAGACTCAAATTTCGCGGCCGCGAAGCCATCTTAATCACAATCATTTCCACAATCATGATTCCCTTCCAAATAGTCATGATTCCCCTATACATATTGACAGTACAACTCGGACTAAAAAATAGTTATTTAGGTGTAATCTTTCCCGGACTAGCCTCAGCCTTCGGCATATTTTTATTACGACAAGCATTCCTAGCAGTTCCCAAGGAACTAGAAGAAGCTGCGCGCATCGACGGATGCACAGAATTAGGCATTTGGTGGCACGTCATGATTCCCGCCATTAAGCCGGCTTTAGTCACTTTAGGAATTTTTGTATTTATCGGTTCTTGGAGCGACTTTCTCTGGCCTCTGTTAGTTTTAGACAGGCCGGAATATTACACTTTACCTTTAGGCGTAGCCAATTTAGCGGGGACATTTTCCTTAGATTGGCGTTTAGTTGCGGCGGGTTCCATTATTTCTATTGTTCCCGTTTTAGGACTATTTTTGCTCTTGCAAAAATACATTGTGCCAACAGAAACCGCCACCGGAGTTAAAGGATAGAATGAGGGCATGGGGCATTGGGCATGGGGCATTGGGATTGGAAGTCGAAAATTAGTATTTATTCCTTCTGCGATACAACTCACAAAATTTATTTGCTATGTACGAACTACCCGAAATCCGCTGGATTGTTGACCGCGCTGCGGTTGTAGATACGATCGTAGCATTTGCCAATGCGATCGATGCCCAAGACAGGCAAAAATTGCGATCGCACCTAACCGGCGAAAGAGATATCGACTCTTCAGAAGTTTGAGGAATCAAACAAACTGTGGTAATTGTGAGCGACCATCATCAAGTGCATGGCTATTTGCGGGGCAAATCGCAATGAAATCTCATTCACAACTGAAAGGCGAACTGATTTTTCATAACTAAAAATCTCCTCCTACCTGGGAGTAAAAACAGCACTAGGGTAAGCAATCCGCTTGTGATTGAACTGTTCCCAAACCCGCACAAAAATCTCCGCAATTAGAGACATATCCTCCCGCGTTAAACCCGAATCAATCAACTGATTGTCCTGCCAGCGAGCTCTCAAAATCTTATTAACCATATTCAAAGCTTCCTCGTGAGTAGCATCCTTGAGCGATCGCAAAGCAGCCTCGCAAGAATCCGCCAGCATCAGAATCCCCGTTTCCCGCGACTGCGGAATTGGCCCGTCATAGCGAAAATCTTCCTCCCTCACTTGGCGACTTGCGATTGTTAACTTTGAATTACCCGCATCTGGCAAAGCAATCTTTAAATCTTCTGCTTCTTTTGCAGCAATTTGCTGCGCTTGGTGGTAGAAATAAGCAATTAACATTGTACCTTGGTGTTCGGGAATAAACGCCTGAATCGCCTTCGGCAATCGATGCTTCCGCGCCATCACCAACCCCTCGGTAACGTGCTTTTTAATAATCTCCGCGCTCGCCCAAGGGTCATTAATTTCATCATGTTTGTTGGTTCCGCCCATTTGATTTTCACAAAATCCGAGCGGGTCGTGCATTTTTCCAATATCGTGGTATAATGTCCCAGTCCTGACAAGCTCAACATTGCAGCCGAGTTCCCGGGCCGCAGCCTCCGCCAAACTCGCCACAAACAGCGTGTGCTGAAAAGTCCCCGGAGCCTCGGCAGCCAATTTCTTCAACAGCGGGCGGTTGGGATTGGCAAGTTCCGCCAGCCGGATCGGGGTAATCAAGTCAAAAACGTGTTCCAAATAAGGGCTGATACCGATCGCTACAACGCTCCAAGCCAAACCCGCCAAACTTTGCGCGCCCACCGTACCGAGCACGACGTACCAAATCGCACCGACAGCGGCGCTGGCAATCAAAGTCCCCACCAGATAAACCGTGCCCTGAGTCAACCCAAGAGCCAAGCCCAAAAGAGCCAATTCCTCGCGCGATCGCAGCCGCCCGGCCATAAAAGCGCCCAGCAATCCCCCCGCCCCGCTAGCGACTAAATGAATCAACTCCACATTTAAGCCAATCGGGAGCAGCGCCGACAGCAGCCCCACCACAGTCACTCCCACCGCCGAACCGTAGAAGCCGCCCGCTAAAATGCCGATCGCGGGCAAACTCGTCCAAGGCAGCCCCAAACTCACCAGCACGGGCGCGCTCAAAGTCAGCAGCAGCAATAGCAAATGATCTCTCCGGCGCAAGCGGTAGTGCCTTTCCACCAGCAGTACGATCGCAATTGCCCCCGCGACTAAACAAACAAAACCCGTCAGCCCCAGCCAATTTACCCCCCGGCGGCTCAAACCAAAATAGTCCAGCAACACGAAATCTTGCGGCGAGATCTCTTGTCCTTGTGCAACAATTATCTCCCCCTGATCTACTGCGATCATCACCGGTTTCACCTTTTGCGCCGCTAATTCAGCTAGCTGTTTGGTTTCCTCGCCATCTCTCACCAGATTTGGCTGCAAAATCGCTGTTAAACCCTCCACCGCCAAAGCTTGGGACTCTAAGGGCACTTCATCAGCCACTTGCAGCTTCACAGCTTCTTTCAAAATCTCTTTTGGCAAGCCCTGCGGTATACCTTGAGCCACCATCCTTTTTGTCGCCCGACTCATACCCGTTTGGGTTTTCTGCCAAGCTGCATCCGACAAATCAAACAGCGAAGTATCGTAACTCTGTCCGAGTCCGGAAACCGACGGTTTTCCAAGCGCCTCCACAGCACTCAGATAGCGTCGCCGAGCCTCGGAAATACGGTCTGTCAGGCTTTGAAAGTCTGCTTTTGAAACCGATCGACTGTAAGCTTGCAGTTGAGCGATAGCATCTTGCTGAGACTTGTTATCTGTTGCCGCAGCAATTGCGGGGGAATCCAAACTCAGTCGCTCGGAAGTTGCACTTCTGTCCCCTGCTTGCGCCACAATTGATCGCCACTCCCACTCAGGACAGCCCCGCAAGTAAACCTGAGCAGCAGTGGAGAGCACCGAGGGACTCGCAAACGGAAACGGGCCTACCGCCCCCCGCAGCTCGCTTCCCTGCTGCAAAAATTGTTGCAATTCTTGATAAATTTGTCGATCGACCGCACTATCGAGCATTAATATCGCTACAGCCCCGATCCGCGCTGCTTTGCGCTGTTCTTCAGTAGTTTTGTAATCGGGGATGCTAGCACTAACAGGAGCCTTAATCGTCTGAGGAGCTTTCGTCCCCACATCGAGTTTTGGCTGGTTGTAGAAGCGGTGGCCCAGAGTGCTGCTTAGGGAAACTACCGCTACGAGCGCCAACATAGGAGAACGAGCTTGATTTTTGAGCCTAGATTTTGAGGTTTTACTTGAAAATCGAGTAAAAGTCTCGGGCAAATCCCATTTCTGGCGCGACAAACGGCTCAGGAGAGACCCGCCAGCGCGTGAGGTATCTGCTTTGCTGCCGACATTTTGCACTTTAGCAATGTGTTGGCGCAGTGAGCGCGCAGCCCCTAGCTGCTCAATCTGCCGCATCAATGAGGAGAGCGTATTCATTTGTGTCGAAGATATATCACTGTTATCCAGCAGCTTTGTCAGGATTTCTGACTATGCATCTTGATTGATTTTATGCGAACTACCCTGGCTGAATATTCAACCCCCCAGCCTACTTTGCCTGACTATGGCCAGCAGTTGGGTTTCCTGACTGTAACCAACAACGCAAGCACCTTTTTTCCTTCCCTTGTCCATCTTGAACAGAACTCGCGCGCGAGGCCTAAAAACCCTGTTTCTCCGTAAATGCTTCGTTTCCCAACCCCATATTCTCGTTGAAACCCTGTTTTTTGGGGCAGGTGCGTCCGATTTAATTCTTGAGTTTTTAATATTTAATTGTCGCTCTCCTTCCACTTGCGCTTTTGACTTGTTAATTGCTAAGTGCTAATCTCTGCTTACCCCTCCCTATGAAAAGCTCAAAAGTTTATATATTACGAGGTCTAATGACATAAGGTGCAGCCACCGCTCGGGCTAGTGCTGCGGAATCCTGGGTGGCATCGGGTCTGTAAACTCCCGCCCAAACAGCAAACAGGTTATTTGCTAACTCTACAATTTTTGCATCGCTGCGGGTTTCCCAGACCGAGGGTTCAGGGCCCTCAGCTAGCGGCAGCGATGTAACCCCAGGCGAAGATACTTGTCGCCATTCTACAGGAATCGCAGCAACGCCGTTGTATGCTCCAGACAAAGCTCCCGTCAAAGCGCAGGTGATTTGCCCGGCTATGCCGCAGCGGGCTGCCCGCACCACTGACAAGCGCAAGTCTTCTGGGGTGTTCAAGAAGCAGTAGAAAGCTAAGGCAATGGGAATGAAATTTCCTGGGTTGACAATTGACTCGGTTTGTAATTTTTTTTCACCTTCGCCCTGTTTTTCTCGCAAAGCTGTGGCGCTTTTGCACAGATGAGTGGCGGCTGTTTCTAAATCGGCTCCTTTTTCTAGTAGTATTTGCACTTGCAGCAGCAGCTCTGTTAAGGCATTATCTGTTTTCAGGTAAGCAAGTGTTTGCTCGATCGCTGTCGCGGGGTCAAGTCTTTCTTTAAGAGCTCTGGCGATCACATATCCTACTGCTAAAATTGCTGTTTCCCATTCTGGCTTGTTTTCGTTGGGCCACACCTCTATCGCCAGCATGATTTTTTCTCGCAGCTTGGCTTTATTTTCGTGAAAAAACATCGCAGCAGGAAGCGCAGCAACTGCTGCTTCACCAGGGTGAAGCAGAGTTTGAAACTCACTGCTTGGCCGATGGTAGATTTCCGACTTGGCAAATGCTTCCCAAGTAGCGCGCCAATCTTTTAAATCTAAACCGCTACACCGAATTAAACTTTGAGCGCACGCCACCGCAAGTCTCCCGGATTCGGATGAGTCTTTGCCAGTTGGCATTTTACTTTTTACAGAATTCAACGCCAATGTTGCGCCACTTACGGTCAATTGTTGGTGTTTCGTCAGTTGTAAAATCGGCTGCAAGTCTTCTGTTTGGGGGGGAATACCCAGGAGTTGCCTCTGGTATTGCAGGCCTATAGAGTCTCCTAAAACTGCCCCCAGGATGGTTCCTTGAAACTTGCTCAACAGGGAATGCCGCATTTGAATTTAACTCAAGTTGTTAGTAATTGGTAATTTATAATTTATAATTTTTTCGGCTATCATTTTTTGCTTAACTCTTGTGATTAATTTGAATAATTTGAATTAAACCCAAACATATAAGGGCGGGTTTTCCATCTAAAACCTGCCCTCATCCGATCGCTACAATCGGTAAATTTTTAATTTTTAATCAGGTAACTCACTAGAGCTTGCAGCCCCAGCCGATAACTTTCGGCTCCAAAACCGCTGATTTGCCCGAGCGCCACCGCTGCGATAAACGAGTGGTGGCGAAAAGCTTCCCGCCGGTAAATATTGCTCAGATGAACTTCTACCGCAGGGATATTCACCGCGGCGATCGCGTCTCTAATTGCCACACTCGTATGAGTATAGGCTCCAGCATTAATCAATAAGCCTTGGTGCTGCCCTAACATCGAGTGAATTGCATCCACCAATACCCCTTCATGATTCGACTGCTGAATAGAGACTTGCACCTGGAGGGCTTGCGCTTCTCGTTCTAGCAACTTGTTGATATCATTTAAAGTCGCAGAACCATAAACTCCAGGTTCTCGCTGACCCAATAGATTCAGATTAGGGCCGTGAAGTACCAGGATATTTAACAATTTTAAAATTTCCAGCGCAACAAAATTAGGAGAGTTTTGACATGGGATTTAGAACCAGTCTCCAACCTCAAAGCTCAAACTTCAAACTTCTAATTCAATCCCGACTACCTGCGATTCCTCGGTTGGTTGACAGGAATACGAATCGGTTCGAGTTCCGGTTCAGGTTCGGGACTCAGCAGTCCTTCTATCAGCTTGCGAACCCATTCTTTAATTTGTTCCAGCACCTTTTCAATGTCTTCCATTGAACGGATAGCTCCTTTTTTTATAGTCTAGATTGCTAAACCGACGGCTAAATATCTGAAAATAAGCAAGCACGACTTTGAAACCAAAGGTCAAACTTGCTTTCTCGCTTGCCGGTTATTTTGAGCAATGGAGAGAGTCAGTATATAGGCCAATCAGTCCTATCTTATTATCATAACGAATCTTTACAGATAATCAAGAGGCCAGCGGAATATTGCCGAACTATCTCAGAGTAGAGAGTGTTAAATAAAGCTTAAGTTTACGGTTGACTGTTGACAATTGACCAATCGTGGGATTTTTTCTACACTTTTGCCAACAATAATTTACGCCGGAGCTGATCGAGCGCCGTACAGCTACTCAGATTCCGAATCCAATCGCGGCCTCTGGCATCGCCAAATCGGTATTCAAAACTTTCTGCGTCGCCGTAAGGGCCCGCTAAACCGACATAAACCAGTCCGACAGGTTTAGCGTCTGTGCCGCCTCCGGGCCCGGCGATGCCTGTAATGCTCAATCCCCAATTTGTATTGAGGCTGGCGCGAACTCCCGCAGCCATTTGTTTTGCCACTTGGCCGCTGACTGCCCCAAATTCGGCTAAATCTTGCGGATTAACACCTAATAATCCTTCCTTAACCCGATTGTCGTAAGAAATAATCCCGCCTAAAAAGTAGCTTGAACTGCCGGGAACACCAGTCAGCATCGCCCCCAATCCACCTCCGGTGCAGGATTCAGCCACGCTAAGAGTTTGCCCCGCATCGAGCAACAATTGGCCCACAGTCGAAGCGAGGGTATCGCTATCAGCACCGTAACAGTCTAAGCCGGCAATTTGCCGCAATTGTTGTTCGATCGGCTCAATCAAGTTTTTCGCAGCCACGGACGACTCCGCGCGGGCCGAAATCCGCAGTTTAACTTCGCCGTGATTGGCGTAGGGAGCCACAGTAGGATTAGTTAAATTGAGAAAACTATCTACTTTTTCGGCCAATGCCGACTCAGCAATCCCCCAAAATTTTAATGTGCGGCTGTAAATAGTTGCGCTGCACCAGCCGGCATTTTTCAGGTAAGGAACGGCGGTTTCTTGCCACATCAAGTGCATTTCCGCCGGTACGCCGGGAAATGTCATTACTGTCACGCTAGAAACCGGCTGCCAAATAATACCCGGTGCCGAACCGCTGCGGTTAGGCAGAATGTCCGCCGTTTCTGGAATTAAAGCTTGTTTGCGGTTGCTGGGACTCATGGTGCGTCCCCGCTGGGCAAATTTGTATTCGATATCTGCGATAATTTCCGGCTTTTCGATGAGGGGAACCCCAAAAAAATCGGCGATTGTTTCGACTGTGAGGTCGTCTGGTGTGGGCCCGAGGCCTCCGGTGAAGAGCAAAAGCTGCGATCGGCTGACAGCGATTTCTAACACTTGTTTGATGCGTTCTGGATTGTCCCCCACTACTGTTTGATAGTAGTGAGGGATTCCCAGATTCGCTAATTCTTTGGCTAAAAACTGGGCATTGCTATTAAGAATATCGCCTAAGAGCAATTCAGTGCCAACACAAATAATTTCAGCAACCATTCAATTTTAGATTTGAGATTTTAGATAGGGGAATTGGGCATTGGGCATTGGGCATGGGGCATTGGGAATTGGGCATTGGGGATTAAAAATTATTTTTCTTCCTTCTTCCTTCTTCCTTCTTCCTTCTTCCTTCTTCCTTCACCTAGCGTGTCTCCAAACTTTCCAGCTAGCATATCCCAGCAAACTTGTTGCACCCATAGCGTAGATTACGCCGCTCGGAAGCGAAAAAGCTAGGGCTAAACTTCCCACCCACAGTGTCAGCGAGTAAATAAATAAAACCGCAAATCGATGGGAGAGTCCAGCTTCTAGAAGTCGGTGGTGGAGGTGGCGCTTGTCAGCAATAAACGGTGACTTGCCGTTGCGAAGTCGATCGAGAATCACCGCCGACATATCTAAAATCGGTACAGCTAAAATTAAATATGGCAGCAACACAGAAGTAACAGCCGTAGTTTTAACTAACCCAATTACTCCCACTCCAGCGAGAGTAAACCCGATAAAATAAGCCCCGCCATCTCCCATAAAGATTTGAGCCGGATTGAAGTTGTAGCGCAGAAATCCCAAGGCCCCGCCAGCTAAAGCCGCTGCAATCAGGGCCGCCGCCGGTTGGTGCATCGACAGACTGACAATCAGCATTACAACTGCTGCAATCCCTGAAACTCCGGCAGCTAAACCGTCCAAACCGTCAATCCAGTTGATGGCATTCGCCATGCCGACAAGCCAAATCACGGTAATTGGCAAGCTCAGCCAGCCAATATTAGTCAGTCCCAGGGAGGGAACTGTGAGAAACTCAATTTGTACGCCTGCCATCCAAACGATGCTGGATACGCCAATTTGCATAAGCAAGCGTTTTACGGCGGAGAGCGAAAATAGGTCATCTGCTAAACCGATGAGGAAGAATCCGATGCCGCCGAGGGTGACTCCCCAAATTTCGTATTCGTCTTTGGGATTGAGAACTTGTCCGTTAGCATCCAGGAAGCCTCCTGAGAGCCATACAAATAAGAGGGCAGTGAGAGTGCCGAGAAAGATGGAAACTCCTCCCAAGCGCACCATTGGGCGCTTGTGGACTTTTCGCTCGCCTGGCCGATCGACTCGCCCGCTTTTGAGACCAATTTTTTTGACTATTGGCGTACTCCAGAGGACGACGATCGCAGAAACCAGGAAAGCGAGTATGTGGTACAGATACTGGTACGGCATCTGAAATCAATTTTAAATAGTGCGGGGCAATTAGTCTGTCAGGCAGAGTCTACTACATTTCAGATGGCTTATAACAAAGAAACATCTTGAAGAGCGACTGGGGGTTTGGGACTCGGAGATTTGCCGCAATGGCAGTTGCCCTGGGGCGAATTGTGAGGTTTTTCATTCATAACTCTCGAATTAACGATTTGAAATATCGACTCTTTCGCAAGCAAAAAAGTCAATATTTGACGAGCGGGCCCAGTTGAACGGTATCTTTCGCAACCGACAAATACCGTTAGTCAAACCAGCCCCGCCCGACAAATATCTTTACTAAAAACCGTATTGACGATCGATATTTTTGGTGAAAACTGCTTGTCAATATCGCTACCGGCAACTTTCAATCTTTTCCTGGTCTTTTACCCTTTTACCCGTACACTTCCAACTACCAATTCCCCATTGCCGATCAGGAAAATTAAGCTAATGCCGGCACTTTCAAGTACAAGTGGGGATATAAGGGGAAGCGATCGCACAGTGCTGCTACTCGACGCAGGCAGTCGGCTGCGACGCTTTCATCATCTGGATTTAGCAGGCGATCGGCGATAATATTGCCAATCTCGGTAAATTCTGCTGTTCCCATTCCCCTGGTGGTCATCGCCGGCGAACCGAGTCTCAAACCGCTGGTGACAAAGGGCGATGCCGGATCGAAAGGCACGGTATTTTTATTAGCAGTAATATTCACGCCGCTAACTAATTGGTCGGCTCGTTTGCCTGTCATGTTTACCGATCGCAAATCAACTAGCATTAAGTGATTGTCCGTGCCACCGGAAACGAGTTTTAAGCCCCGCTGTTGCAACTGTGCAGCTAATGCGCGTGCATTTTCAATTACTTGACCCGAATAAGTTTTAAATTCAGGCTTTAATGCTTCGCCGAAAGCTACTGCTTTGCCCGCAATGACGTGTTCTAAGGGCCCACCTTGAGTGCCGGGGAAAACAGCTTTGTCAAACTTTTTGCCTAATTCCGGGTCATTGGTCATAATCAAGCCACCACGCGGGCCGCGCAGGGTTTTGTGAGTGGTGGTGGTGACTGCGTGACAGTGGGGGAGGGGGTTGGGGTGATGCCCTGTGGCGACTAACCCGGCGATGTGGGCGATGTCGGCGAGCAGGTAGGCTCCGATTTCGTCGGCGATCGCTCTAAACTTCTCAAAGTCGATAATTCGCGAATATGCTGAATAGCCACAAATTAGCAATTTCGGTCGGTTTTGTTTAGCCAGTGCCAAAATTTCGTCGTAGTCGAGCTGTTCTGTTTCTTGGCTGACGCCGTAGTGAAAAGCTTTGAACCATTTCCCGGATACGTTGACCGGCGAACCGTGGGTCAAGTGTCCGCCGTGGGACAAATCCATGCCCATAATTCCGTCTCCGGGTTCCAGCAAGCTCAAAAATACTGCAAAGTTGGCTTGAGCGCCGGAGTGGGGCTGGACGTTGGCGTGAGCGGCTCCAAATAGCTGTTTGGCGCGATCGATCGCAATTTGCTCGATGCCGTCAATAAATTCGCAGCCGCCGTAGTACCGTTTCGCGGGCAGTCCTTCGGCGTATTTATTGGTCAGCACTGAGCCTTGAGCGGCCATTACCGCCGAGGAGGTAAAGTTTTCGCTGGCGATGAGTTCTAGGTGGTCTCGCTGCCGCTGGAGCTCTTGCCCGATTAAATCGGCAATGAGCGGATCGGTTTTGGAAAGGAATTCTAAGTTAGTGTCCGTCACAATAATCAACCTCTTGACAAATTTGGGATTGGGAATTGGGGATCTTATACCGTACTACGGATTTCGCACCATTGACATAAATATTACGTTGTGTTCAGGTTAAGCGGTTTGTCCCCAACTCCTGACATACAATGAAATTACTGGTGTGAAACCTGCCGGAGGTATCAAATGTTAGTCATTTTAATGGAAAATCAGATGCTTGCCCCTCAGTGTGTTTGCCAAAGTTGTTTGCTGGCAGATCGCACTGGACAACCGCGCTGGAGCGGTGGAGAGCTTCGCTGTGGACATCCAGTTGCTAAACCTACGGAAAATTTGCCCGATCGGTACGAGTGTCAAATGGGCTTCGTCATTGCCAATATTAAATAATCATCGGGCATGGGGCATGGGGCATGGTGACTATTAACCCGACTCGATCTAAGTTCCCCTGCATCTGGTACTTGAGGCTGCTATCCGCCCACAAATGAGCAAATTCCGGGCGAGTCGGAACTGAGCCTGCTGCGTTATGCTGATTTTAATAGGAATTAATAGTTCACCGATCGACTCAGGAGAGTTCATTATGACTTGGCGCGGGTCTACAACTGTTCCAGACCGGATTTTTGCTTCTTTGCCTTATTTGCTCCCGTTGGTTGAGGGGCTTGCCTTTGGCAGGTTTCTGTTTACACAGTTTCCTGTCCTGCAACTGTTGTTGATACCGCTAGCTCCATTGATGCAACTTTATAGCTTGCCCTTTGCTAGCTTAATTATCTTCTTTGCCCTGTATTTAGGAGTAGTTAGAAACGAAAACATCAGTCACTTCATTCGTTTTAATGCGATGCAGGCGATTCTTTTAGACATTGTTTTGATGCTGTGTGGTCTGGTTTTGCCGATTTTTTCTAAAGGCGTCCAAGTCGCATTTATTGCGGAAACTCTGTATAACATGGTGTTTTTGGGCGTTTTTGCTGCATTTGTCTATGCAGTCGTCCAGTCGCTTTTGGGACGCTATGCAGAGATTCCTCCGCTTTCGGATGCTGTTTATATGCAGGTACGATAGTCAGTTGGCAGTTGGCAGTTGGCAGTTGAGAGTTGACTGCTGGCAGTTGACAGTTGGGAGTTGGCAGTTGTTAGCTGGTTATTATTTGTTGGTTCTAATGCCCAATACCCAATACCCAATGCCCAATGCCCAATAACTAATAACCAATAACTACTGTATTTTCAAGACTACCAATGCCTTCTATTTCAATTCGGACTCGATCGCCTATTTGTAGCGGCCCTACTCCTTGCGGCGTTCCCGTCAGTATCACATCACCGGGAATTAGGGTCATTATTTGACTGATGTAGGAGACAAGAAAGTCTGCGGAAAATACCATGCGATCGATCTGGGATGACTGTACCGGTCGCTCGCTCTCATTGACAAAAGTCTGCAATTGTGCAGCCGGACTCAGTTCGCGGACAATCCAAGGCCCCAAGGGACAAAATGTATCGAACCCTTTGGCCCTCGCCCACTGGTTGTCCCGCTTTTGCAAATCTCTGGCTGTTACGTCATTGGCGATCGTATATCCCCAAATTTTGCTGTGTGCTTGTTCGGGAGTGCAGTTGGTACAATGTTCGCCAATTACCAGGGCCAATTCTCCCTCGTAGTCTACCCTTTCCGACTGCTGCGGATAGCGAATCTCTGCACCTGCTGGGATGACTGCACTGGGAGGCTTGAAAAACAGCAGGGGTTCTTCCGGTACAGGGGTTCCCATCTCGGCCGCGTGATCGACATAATTTTTGCCTACGGCTACAATTTTTGAGGGAGAGCAGGGGGCGAGAATTTGGTAAGTATCTGGTGAAAGTTCCAAATTGGTTGGTTGTCCTTTTAACCAGGGCGGTGCATCAAATACTTGAACGCTGTGGCCCAGTTGCAGTAAACCGTAATGGATGTGTCCTTGTGTTGTTTTTACTCGAACGTAGCGCTGGGCCATAGTATTTTAGATTTTAGGTTTTAGATTCTAGATTCAAAAAGACTTGTGCAAGTCCTAAATAGAATATATATAAACATGGATCTAGGGATAATTTCTGAAAATTTATTGCTTGATCGACCTTTAAGATTTTTGCTGTATTATTTTTAACCCGCTTTCCGTGCAAATTCCGTGCAGCGGTTTGTCCCAGGAGTCAACGGGTAGTTGGGCCAGCAAGGCCAATTCAAAGATTGTGGCGATCGTAACTTTTGATTCCCACTCAGCTAAACTCAGCATTCGATCGTAATAGCCACCGCCGTAGCCCAAGCGATAGCCCCGAACATCGCAGCCTACTGCGGGTACGAGTATTAAATCTACTTCTGAGTAATCTATTTTAGGAGCATCCGGCAGTGGTTCGAGTATGCCATAAGCTCCAGTATGTAAAGCATCTCCGGGCTGCCAGATGTGCCAGGATAACTCTTTGCCCACACAGCGGGGAAATCCCCATTTTTTAGGGGTGGGAATGGTATTTGTGGGACAGGCATCTTGCCTGTCTCCAGAATTGAGCAGGCAAGATGCCTCCTTCACAGAAGATGTAAATAGGGGACTTAAATCTGGTTCTTGGCGACAACTGAAGTAGGCGAGGATTGTTTTTGCTTGGGTGAATAGGGGCGAGTTTTGCAGGCGGTTGCAGAGTCGATCGCTCTTTTGTCTCCATTCTTGTGCTGATAGGGATTTGCGGGTGTTGAGGAGCGATTTTCTTAATTCTGTTTTAGTTAATGAAGGTTCAGCAGTATTCATATTTCATATTAAATCCGTATTAAATAGGGCTGATTTAAACCTACTAATGTAAGGCGCAGCTTACCAGTTGATTTATTCGGCGATGTCTTCGAAATCTGTCACTTTAAGCACTTTCCTCGATTAAATTTGCTTCCGCATCCCGGCGTCTGTCTATACTTTGTTCAATGCTCGTACCCACCCAAATCAGTTTCATTTGCCGGATTTTATCTGCAATTCCCTTAACATCTTTTTCGGCACTAAATCCCGGATTGCACGCATTTCCCGGCGGAGGTTTCCCTCCATACTCGTGCCGCGATTAAACACCAAAATTATACCAATTTTCAAAAATCATGCAACAGTAGCTAGGGCTGACAAAATGTAATCCCATCCAGTTATAGATGCTAT